>RFIQ01000326.1 GCA_003695565.1 Planctomycetota bacterium
ACCGGCGGCACCGCGCGGTGGGCTTCCGGATTGTCCTCGAATTCCTTTCTCCGCAGCAGCAGCCGCATCGAGTACTCGGCCGAGCGACTGGAGGAAATCGAGCCGGCGATCGCCGTGATGGCAGCCAAGGAAGGGTTGACCGCACACGGCCAGAGCGTCCAGATCCGCTGTGGCAAGAAAGTGTAAAGGAGGTGGCATGGACCGTTCCCAGATCGATGGTTGGTTTCGCCCGAATGTTCGCCAGATGCGCCCCTATGTACCTGGTGAACAGCCGCAGGGCGGTAAGTTCATCAAGTTGAACACCAATGAGAATCCCTATCCTCCCTCTCCGGCCGCCGTGCGAGCGATCCAGCAAGCGGCCGACGGCGCGCTGGTCCGCTATCCCGATCCGTTGGCCACCGCATTTCGCATCCAAGCCGCGGAGGTGCTGGGGGTCGATCCCGAGTGGATTCTGTGCGGCAACGGCAGCGACGATATTTTGACGATTGTGACGCGCGCCCTGGTGGGGGAAGGCGATCGGCTGCGGATGCCCACTCCCAGCTATATCCTGTATCGAACGTTGGCCGAGATCCAAGCTGCGCAGGTCGACGAGGTGCCCTTCGCGGAGGGGTTTCAGTTATCGCCGGAGTTTGGTCGACCGCATCCCCGGTTGCGATTGGCTTTCCTGCCCAACCCCAACAGTCCGACCGGAACGGTGGTACCGCCGGAGGTGATCCAGGAGGTGGCCCAGCGGTTGCCTTGCCCTCTGCTGGTCGATGAGGCTTATGCCGATTTTGCTGACGTCCATTGCATCGATCTGGTGCGGAAGGATCCGCGCATCATGGTGTCCAGGACGTTGAGCAAGTCATACGGATTGGCGGGCCTGCGGTTCGGGTTCCTGATCGCCCAGCCCCCGATCATCGAGATGTTGCGGAAGGTGAAAGACAGCTACAATTGCGATGTGCTGGCGATCGCCGGGGCCACGGCAGCGATCGCCGACCAGGCGTGGTTCGCCGAAAATCGGGCCAAAGTGATCGCCACGCGCAGTCGGCTGCACGATGGATTGCGCGGGTTGGGTTTCGAGGTCATTACCAGTTATGCCAATTTTGTGTGGTGCACCCACCCCCAACACGCCTCGCGTTCCTTGTACGAACGATTGAAGGCCGACGGCGTGCTAGTGCGATACATGGATTACCCAGGGTGGGGCGATGGTTTGAGGATCAGCGTGGGGACCGACGACCAGATCGATGCTTGTCTCTCCCTGTTGGCGGGGTATGTGGCTGGTGGGTCTGGGATCCAAGATTTGTAAGGCATGAACGCGGCCTGCCCGCGCCGCAGCGGACAGGCGGATGCAACCGGTGGATCGGGGGCAATGGTATTGATAAGGAACTGAAATGGCAGGACGTAAAGCGACGATTCAGCGGCGGACCGGCGAGACCGATATCCAATTGACTCTGGATCTGGACGGTTCCGGGCAAGCCGACATCGCGTCGGGAGTGGGGTTCCTGGACCACATGTTGCACCTGCTGGCGCGGCACGGTTTGTTCGATTTGCAAGTCAAATGCCAGGGAGATGTGCATGTCGATGCACACCACACGACTGAAGATATCGGCATCTGTTTGGGGCAGGCCTTCGCTCAAGCGCTGGGGGAAAAGCGTGGGATCGCGCGCTACGGGCATTTCGCATTGCCCATGGAAGAGACGCTGGTGACCGCGGCGGTGGATCTGTCGGGCCGCAGTTTCGTGGTTTTCCACGTCGATATGCCCGCCCCGAAGATCGGTGATTTCGACAGCGAATTGGTGGAGGATTTTTGGATCGCCTTCGCGCACAATGCGTTGTGCAATCTGCATGTCAATCTGCATTACGGGCGCAATACGCATCATATTGCCGAAGCGGTCTTCAAAGGATGCGCTCGGGCTTTGCGCATGGCGGTGCAAATCGATCCGCGGCAAACCGATATCCCCAGCACGAAGGGTACTCTGTGAGTGAATGGTCCGGGGGCTGAAGTCGAATCGGGGCCAACCGCCGTCTCTCCCCGCGCCGCGGCACGTGGCGATGGATTGGGAGTATTCACATTGGCCTGCCTGGTCGTAGCCAACATGATCGGGGCGGGGGTGTTTACCTCCAGCGGTTTCGCCATGGCGGCGTTGCAGGATCCTGCCCGGGTAATGCTGGTGTGGTGGGTGTGCGGGGTATGGGCCATCTGCGGCGCAGTGGCCTATGGGGGATTGGTACGGCGGTTGAAGCTTTCCGGCGGCGAGTACTTGTTTCTCAGTCGGCTGGTGCATCCGGCCGTCGGCTTTCTGGCCGGTTGGATCTCCGTCGTCGCCGGGTTTGCCGCGCCGATTGCGGTGACTGCCTACGGAGCTGCCGTGTATGCTATCGGCAGTTCCCCGGCCGCCAGACCCTGGTTGACGCCCTTGGCCCTCCTTGTCGTGGTGATGGCCACCGCGTTCCATCTGGCCGGGTTGCATTGGGGGGCCAAAGCGCAAAACACCATCGTGGTGCTGAAGTTGGTGCTGTTGGCGGCGTTCCTCGGATGGGTGTTCCTGCTTTTGCCCGCTGAGGCATGGCATGGGCCGACCGAGCCGCGGGAATGGGGCCGATGGTGGCCCGATTCCGGGCCAGCCTGGATGGCTGTGCTGGGGTCGATGTCCTGGATTGCGCTTAGTTACACTGGATTCAATGCAGCCATTTACGTGGCGGGAGCCGCTCGCGATTCCGGGCCCAGGGTGGCTCGCAGCATGGTGCTGGCCACGGTGCTGGTGACGGTCATCTATCTGTCGCTCAACTATGTGTTCGTATACGGTCCAGCGCCGGGGTCGATTTCCGGCCAGCCCGAGGTGGCGGCCATCGCGGCGGCCGAGCTGGGCGGACCCCGGCTGGCTCTGGTGGTGCGTTTGACGATTGTTCTAGCGATGATCAGCAGCGTGTTCTCGCTCTTGCTGGCCGGGCCACAGGTCTACCAACGCATGGCCGACGATGGGGTGATGCCCGGCCTGTTCCGCACCGGCGCCAACGGCGTGTCGCGCGCCGCCGTGTTGGCCCAAGCTGCTCTGGGGATCGCGGCACTGTTGATCGCCGGTTTGCGGGAGTTGATGAACTACCTGGGATTGACCCTGTCCGCCTGCGGCGCGTTGACCGTCCTGAGTCTTTGGTGGATTCATCGGCGGTTGCCGGATGCGCAACCGGTGCGAGGCTGGGAGACCGCGGCCATGCTGGTGTATCTGGGGATTACCGGCGGGATTCTGGTGGGCAGCTATCGCGAACATCCCGTCGAATTCGCCGCCATGGTGGGCACCTTCGCTGCCGGTGGGTTGGTGTACATGGTATGGTGGGCGGTTCACCGACCGAGGGCAGCGTCGACCGCTGGTGGAGACGCTGGTGAGGAAGGTTGAACCACCGGTGCGAGATCCGTCATTTGCGACGTCGCCGGCGCGGGTATGCACGCGTTTGGCTGGGATGTGAAATCTGGAAAGGCGAAGGTATGACATTCCCTGATGAACGGCTGGAGTTGCCCGCGGCCTATCGCTTTTGCCCGCAATGCGGCCATCCGAATCCGCAGCCCGGCCAATCTCCGCTGAAGTGCCAAGCGTGTGGATTCGCCGTGTTTTTCGGACCAGTCGCTGCGGTGGGTGGTTTGATCGAGAACCATCGGGGCGAGATATTGGTTGTTCGACGGGCTCGAGATCCGGGCAAAGGCAAGTGGGGGTTGCCGGGCGGATTCGTCGATCCGTACGAATCGGCCGAACAGGCCCTGGCCCGTGAGGTGCGCGAAGAAACCGGGTTGGAGATCACCGATGTGCGCTTCCTGGTGACGTTCCCCAATCGATACGTGTATGCCGGGGTGGCTGCCCCCGTGTTGGATCTGTTTTTTCAATGCCGACCGATGGGGGATGCGGATATCCGTCTGGAAACGCGGGAATTGGAGCGATACGCGTGGTGCGTCCCGGATGCAAAACTGTTGGCCAACATGGCCTTCGACTCGAACCGACGCGCCATCGAATTATGGAAGCACGGTCCGTTGTCCAGGGACCCGGAAAGTTGTCGCGAGTAATCGTCCCAGCGCCCGCCAGGGCTGATGGCGGTGGCGGGGAGGCAGGGCCATGGATCGTGGGCTCGACCGGTGGCAATCGGGACTTGATCCAAGATGCCGTTCGGGCGAGATATAATGGAGCGCGGAGAGACCGATTGTTTTCGCTCTCTGTGCGCACCTCGCCCAACGACGATTGGTCGCATCTACCGGGAATTCTCCGCCTGCAAGTCCCTTTTGTCCCCGATTGCGAATTGGTTCTATGAATTTTATTGAGCACGCGAGTTTCGCCTCCACGGCGCTGGATCGGCCCGCCACGGGTTGGGTGAAAGCGATGCACCGAGGGGTAGCCGCTGTGTTGGTGGGGGGCTGGGCGGCGTTTGCCGGATTGGCGTCTCCTGCACAGACCCCCAACGCGCCAGAGCCTGCGCCGGAGCAGGTCGAGTGGTTCGAAAAGAACATTCGGCCCATCCTGGCGGAGAACTGCTACAGTTGCCACAGTGCGGCGTTCGACAACCGCAAAGGTGGGCTGACCGTTGATTCGCGGTCGGCGCTGATCGCCGGTGGTGATTCCGGACCAGCAGTCGTGCCGGGGCACCCGGAGGAAAGCCTGCTGATCGAAGCCGTTCGGCGAGAGTCCTACGAGATGCCGCCGGATAAGGAGTTGTCGGCTCGGGAGATCCAGTTGCTGACCGAATGGGTGCGGCGGGGAGCCGTGTGGCCCGACAATCCCGCTCCGCCGGACCAGGGTGGGGATTGGGTCGCGGAGCGCATGCGCGTGCATTGGGCCTGGCACCCGCCCGAGCGACCTGCCGTCCCCGAAGTGCCGAACGATGCATGGAGTCGCAACGCCATCGACCGGTTCATCCTGGCACGGCTCCGCGAGGAGGGTCTGGAGCCGGCCGCAACTGCGGACCGGTTTACGCTCGCGCGGCGGTTGCACTTCGATTTGATCGGACTGCCGCCGGGTCCACAGGAAATTGCCGACATGATGGGCAGCAGTGGGCATCGGTGGGAGGAAGCGTATCGGTCGATGGTCGATCGCCTGCTGGAATCGCCCCAGTTCGGTGTGCGGTGGGGCCGGCATTGGTTGGATTTGATGCGCTACGCGGAAACACTGGGGCACGAGTTCGATTACCCGATCCACTACGCCTGGCGCTATCGCGATGCGGTCATCGACGCGTTCAATGCGGATGTGCCGTACGATCGATTCTTGACGGAACATCTGGCAGGAGACTGTCTGCCGGACCGCCGTCGGCATCCGACCGATGGTACGGACCAGTCGTTGGCGCTGACGGGATTCTGGTTTCTGGGCGATGCGGTGCATGCGCCGGTCGATATCCTCAGCGATGCTGATACCCGCATGGAAAACCAAATCGACGTTTTTTCCAAAGCGTTCCTGGGGCTGACGGTTGCATGCGCGCGGTGCCACGACCACAAATTCGATGCGATCGGCACGGATGATTACTATGGTCTGACGGGCGTTCTGAGTAGCACTCGCCGCGTTTACGCGCTGACCGATCCCCACGAGCGCATCGCCGAGCACAACGCCGCCCTGGTGCAGCAATTGCAAGACGCGTCCGCAGCGGCTCTGGAAATGTATCGCCAGGCGGCAATGGCAGTGCCGCCGACGGTCCGGTCCGAACCGTCGCCCCGAGTGTCGGCTGTGGATCGTTTGATCGGTCAGACGAAATCGCCAGCGCCGCGGGGGGTAGAGTCGGTAGTATCGCGGCCGCGATTGGTCGCGCATCAGACCCCACCGGTCACCAACTGGTACCAATGGCTGCAGAACGTCCGCCGGGTATGGAAGGAATTGCCTGCGGCGCAGCGGCAGAAACAGGTATCGGTCAGCGATCCGCTGTTTCCGCTGTCTGTAGGGTTGCAGGAGGAGGGCTGGCAGGTCGAGTTGCGGCGGGTGCAGAGCCGGTTGCAGGAGGCGGCGCAACGATTTGATCAGTGGGAACGAGGCACGCAATTGTTCGCCGACTTTCGAGACGGCGTGCCTGCAGACTGGCAGCTTGAAGCGATCGACCCAACGAATCGTTCTCAGGCCCCTTCATTCCAGTGGCGGCACGACCCCCAGGGACAAGTGGGGATCGACTGGTTCAGCGACGAAGCGCCGATTCCCCTGCGCCGTGGAGTTTTTGCGTCGCACGTGTTGGGGCGTCGCCAGCAGGTGACCCTCCGCTCGCCCAATTTCCAGGTCAGCCATCCCGTGGTTTGCATCAAGATGCGTGGAACGGCGGTGCACTCCGGCTTGGTGATCGACAATTATTTCATGACCGAGTTTCATAGTCTGCTTTTCAAAGATATTCGCAAGAGTGTTGATCAGCATGCGGATGCGGGATGGGTTACGCACCGCGGTGACTTGAACAAGTACGTAGGGCACTCGGCATACCTGTCGTTGGAAGATTCCGGCGATGGATGGTTCGAGGTGCAACAGGTGCGGTTCGCCCAGACACCACCACCGGTCGAGCCCAGTCCGGCCGCCATGCGGTTGATGGGGATGGCGGGCGAGTCGCAGGAAGGGACGTTGGAGCGCTGGGCCCGCGAGATTGCTGCCGCGTTCGAGAGGGTGGCCCAAGGGACGGCAACGGACGTCGACAGGCTGTTGGTGCGAGGTGTGTTGCACACGGCGCAGGCCGTCGACGTTGACTGGCCGGTTGACATCCCGGATGCGGCCGCCCAGAACGGGCGAGCGGGGGACTGGGCCGAGGCGCGCCGCAGGTTGCTGCAGAGCGATCAGAGGTCGCCCTCACCGGTGCGGCTGCTGGCCGCTGCGGAGGGAACTCCCGTCGATGTTCCGATTCGATTGCGCGGTGATCCACACCAATTCGGAGATCGGGTTCCGCGAGGTTGCTTGGCCAAACTGCCCGTCTATCGCCCGGCAGGGCCCGATTCCTCGGGGAGGAGGGAATTGGCCCAGTCGCTGACCGATCCCCGGCATCCGCTGGTGGCGCGGGTGATGGTCAATCGCGTTTGGCATCACCTGTTTGGGCGTGGAATCGTCGACTCACCCGACAACCTGGGCGAACTGGGCGGCAGGCCGACGCACCCTCAGTTGTTGGATTATCTGGCCACAGAATTCGTCGCCCACGATTGGTCGGTAAAGTGGCTGGTGCGGGAGATCGTCACCAGCAGCACCTATCGATTGGGCAGCGCACCGTCGTCCCACCAGCGCGAGGCGGATCCCGATCATCGGTTGTGGAGCTGGCGGCCGGTGCGGCGGATGACTTCGGAATCGCTCCGCGACGCCCTGTTGGCGACTGCCGGCAGCCTGGACCTGCGATTGGGTGGTCCCAGCGTTCCCGTACACCTCACTCCGCGGATGAGCGGGCGGGGAAGGCCCAAGAACAGCGGACCGCTGGATGGTGATAATCGCCGTACGGTTTACATTGAGATACGGCGCAATTTCCTGGACCCCTTCCAATTGGTGTTCGATTTCCCCATGCCATCAACGTGCGTGGGCCGCCGTAATGTCTCGAATGTCCCGGCGCAGGCCCTGAGCATGCTGAACGATCCCTTGGTCCACGAGATGGTCGACCGGTGGGTGGCGCGCACCGATGCAGTGCCTTCACCCCAGGCGCGGATCGCCCTGATGATCGAACAGGCTTTCGGGCGACCTGCCGATGCGTGGGAGATCGTACAGTGCCAGCAGATGCTGCGTTCCGCATCCCCGGAGTCCTGGCGGGATTTAGCGCACGTTCTGGTAAATTCGAAGGAGTTCTCTTTTCTGCGTTGATGTCGGCAGCCCGGGAAGTCGATGCCTGGGGGGTGGTCACCGCGAGGAACTGAGTGTGAACGGTTAGGGTGCAGCAAGCGGCGCAGGCTCATGCAGTCAGAGAGGATCTAAATGCGGGATTGGAGCAACCGGGGCGATCTGCCGGACGAAGCTTGGGAAACTCTGCGTCGCCGTATGGTGGCCGAGCAAATCGAGGCGCGAGGGATTCGGGACCCCCGTTTGTTAGAGGCATTTCGCCGCGTGCCGCGAGAGATGTTTGTGCCGCCGGAATATCGGCACAGCGCATACGACGACCGGCCGCTGCCTATCGGACACGGGCAAACGATTTCCCAGCCGTTTACCGTGGCTTTCATGATCGATGCGGCCGGGTTGCAGGGAGACGAAAAAGTGCTCGAAGTAGGTACCGGTTGCGGGTATGCCGCAGCGGTGCTGGCGCAGATGTGCAACCATGTGCATACGATCGAACGGATACCGGAATTGGCTGAGGAGGCGCAACGGCGACTGGCGGCGCTCGGTTTCGATAACGTGACCGTGCATGTGGGCGATGGAAGTGAAGGAGTTCCCGATCAGGCCCCCTTTGATGCAATTCTGGTGCCGGCGGCGGCAGAGAGGTTGCCCGAACCGCTCCGCGAACAAGTGGCCGAGGGGGGACGCATCATTATTCCAATCGGTCCACCCCATGGAGTTCAGTCGATGAAGCGATTTGTTCGTGAGGGCGAGGCCTGGCGGGTCGAGGATCTGGGAAAGTTCGCGTTTGTGCCGTTGATCGGAGGAGCGGCTCGCAGGCGGGCATTCCTGTCCTCTGGCTTGGCTGCGCTGGCCGGCGGTATCGCCTGGTACCAGCGGGGAGAGGTGCGGGCCGCCACGCCCCACGACCCCGTGGGGGTGGTGGCTCGAGGAGCACGTGCGGCGGCAGCAACCGTCCACCCCTTGGCCACCGAGGCAGCATTGGAGGCGTTTCGACGCGGCGGCAACGCTATCGATGCCGCCGTAGCGGCCAGTTTGATGCTGTCGGTGGTCGACGGGTTCAATTCGGGGATCGGGGGCGGAGGGTTGGCCCTGGTTCGAAAGCAGGATGCTGTGTGGGCGATCGATGGCCGGGAGACGGCTCCTGCCGCGGCCCGTCCCGAACTGTATTATCGCAATGGGAAACCCGATCCGCAGCTCAGCCAGAAGGGTCCACTGGCCGCTGGCGTCCCCGGATTGCTGGCCTTGCTCGATCGGTTGCGTACTCGCTTCGGCCGATTGGATTGGAAGTGGGCCTTGGAACGCGCCGCAGCCGTGGCCGAAGAGGGGTTCGAGATCGACGCCAATTATGTGGCACGGTTGAATTCCGTAGCCGACGCGCTGCGGCAGTTTCCCGAATCGGCCCGCGTATTGCTGGACACCCAGGGGCACCCTCCGCAGGTTGGATATCGTCAGCGCCAACCCGACTTGGCGGCTACTCTGCGAGCCATCGCCGCGCACGGCATCGAATGGTTCTACCGGGGGCCTTTTGCTGAGCGCCTTGAGCAATGGATGCAGTCGGCCGGCGGAGTGATGACGGCCGCCGACCTGGCCAACTACCAGGCCCTGGACCGCCAGCCGATCGCCTGCGAATACAGGAACAACTCGGTGTTCGGGTTCCCGCCACCCAGCTCCGGCGGCATTCATGTCGCTCAAATGCTGGGCATGCTCGAGGCGTTCGATGTGGCCCAGGTGTACCGGCAATCGGAAGCCAGATGGCGGCACCTGTTGATCGAAGTCATGAAACGGGCCATGGCCGACCGAGCCTACTGGTTGGGCGATGCCGATTTTGTTCGCGTCCCCCGCGGGCTGTTGGCGGCGGAATACCTCCGCCAGCGCGCGGCCACGATCCGCATGGACCGCGTCACCGAAGTCACGGGGCATGGGATGCCTCCCGCCGCCGACCTGGATTGGTTCGGTCGAGGCGCTCACACGACTCATTTGACCACCGCGGATGCCGAGGGAAACGTGGTGGCCCTGACGCAGACCATCAACACCACGTTTGGTTCCAAGGTTATCGTACCCGGCACCGGGGTCGTACTGAACAATGAAATGGACGATTTCAGTCTTGCTCCGGGAGTCCCCAACGCCTTCGGCTTATTGGGATCGGCAGCCAATGCTGTGGCCCCGGGCAAACGGCCATTGTCCAGCATGAGCCCGACGATTGTGGTCGGACGGGACGGAACACTTCGCGTGACATGCGGTGCGGCTGGCGGTCCCAAGATCATCACAACGGTGCTGCAGATTCTGGTTCGCGTTTTGGACCTGGGTCAGCGGTTGGAGGAAGCGGTGGCGGCGCCGCGGTCCCATCACCAATGGTCGCCCGATGAAGTGGTTTGCGAACGCGGTGTGGATCCAGCCGTGGTGGCCGAATTGGAACGGATGGGCCATCGAGTCCGCCTCATCGACAAGGCAGCGGTCGCGCAAGGAATTTCCCGGGATGCAACCCAATTCCACGCCGCTTCCGATCCCCGAGTCCCCTCTGCGGCCGCGTGTCTATAGCCGGCCCGGCAGTTTGCTGCTGTTGCCGGTCCGTGGCGGCGAGGAGACCAGTTGCTTTGCGCGGCACTGCGCCAGTTGCTGGTCAGATGGCAAAGTCAAGTGGCAAGTCGCTAATATCGCGGAGACGATTGCCCTCGATCATCGTTTCCAACATCTCAAGTTGATCTTCACCGCGTTTAATGCCTTTGCATGCGCTAACGAGCTCTGGCAGGGCAATGTGGTATACGCAATCGAGGTCGCCTGTGCCTAAAGCCAGCGAGGCGATGCGCATCGGAAGCGGTTCGGCCGTCACGGCGGCAATGTGCGGGGTCGGACCCTTGCGGTTGCGAATCAAGTTCAATGCTTCCGTGCGAGTATTCTGAGAGCGATCACTGCGGATTGTCCATTTGCAAGATACGCTCGCGTGCAGCAGTAGACGGTCGGATCCCAGATTGGCCATTCGCAATGGACTGAGCCGTGCGACCGGCTGGTCGGCGGCTACAACGTCGGTGCAACGATTTATCTCTTCATCCGAGACAGGGTGCCTGGCGATGACGATATCGGGAGTGATGATATAACCGTGGCCGAATGTTGTGGCCAACCGTACATCCGACTCCAATGCCTCTGTCAGCTCCGCGAGATGGCAGTATTGTACAAAACGGGAAATGCTAGTCTGTTCGGTCAAATAGGCCCATTTTCCGGGACGGATGTGATGCAATAATGCGAAAGCCTCTCTCAGGAACTCGCAAACGGCTTTCTCGAATCGCCTTCCTATCGTCTGGCCATCCAAACGCCCCTTGGTTCGTCGGCAGCCGATCAAATCTGCGATCCGGTTTGCAATTTCCACGGACGTGCGGCTGCTGCGTCCGCATAGTTCGGGAATTCGCGCCCGTGCTTCGTGGCAAAACGAATGATTCTTGAAGCGATAGTCTCATGGAGCTGGACGCGCAGATTCGTCAACGCTGCCATCGAATGCTCCTACGACCAGAGTGCCGCTTGGATGCCTTTTTCCAGACGTGCTTTCGACTGATCGGCGTACTCCTGGTTCAATTCGATCAATACTGCTTTTCGCCGCATCTCAGCGGCAGCCAGTGCCGTAGTACCCGAGCCGGAAAACGGGTCCAAGACGACGTCGCCCTCACGACTGCCAAGCAATATGCATCGCCGCGCAAGTTCCTTCGGAAAAACGGCAGGGTGATCCGATTTTTGAGAATCCGGGCCAAGAATCCAATAGTTACGCAAATTGGCGCCGCTGGATTCTCGAATCGCCTGATTGTCGTAGTAGTACTTATCGGATTTGGCAAATAGGAAAACCGATTCGGTGGCATTGGAGGGGCGGTTTCGAACGCTCTCAGGCATGGGAGCTTTCTTGATCCAGGTAATGTGGGACCGAAGAATCCAACCATCCTCTTGCAAAGCGAATGCAACCCGCCAGGGCAGTCCGAGCAAGTCCCGGTCCTTCAGCCCCCAGCAATCCGGTACTCGGCAGTTCCGCTTTTGAATCAATTTCTTCGTATTGCCCACTTTTGCATTGGGGCCACAGGATCCCGTGCCACCGTTCCTGGCGTAGCCGTCACCAATATTGAGCCACAGTGTGCCATCGTCGCGCAGCACGCGCCTGACCTCGCGAAATACGTGCGTCAAATTCTCGACGTATCCGGTGGGCACAGGCTCGGCCCCGATTTGCTCCGGATGCGCGTAATCGCGCAGACCCCAGTACGGCGGCGACGTCACACAACATTGAATCGATTGCGCGTCGATGGTAGGTAGAATTTCGCGGCAGTCGCCGACGAGGATGTCGATGTCGTTCACGATGTGGTAACGTAACTTCGAGTCACAGAATATGTGGATGCGACGAAGCGACCAGATCCCGATGCGACCGCCTCCCGCAAGGGACAGTGCACCGGTGTGTCTTGCTTCATCGAGCGATTTAGCGAATCGTCGCTGTCGGGCGTTTTAATCGCCAGTCTTGCCGTCGACTTATGCGAAGTTATTGTATACGTTCGTAACCCATCGGCAACCATTTCGCGCCGCGGAGGATACACCCATCACGTGTGTCCCGGCGCAGCACGGAGAGTTCAATCCGGCGATCGGGCTGAATTCAGCTTTGGCGGAAGAGCCAATACAGCAGCGCGGCGCCGACGAGGATGCGGTAGATGGCGAAGGGAGCGAAACCATGGCGACGCACCCAGTGCATGAACCAGGCGATGACGGCCCATGCGACCACGAAGCTCACGGCGAATCCGACGCCCAGTACTGCCATATCGTGCGGCGTCACGGCGGTCGGGTTTTTCACCAGGTATTGCAATAATTTGTAAACCGTCGCAGCCACCATGACCGGGATGGATAGAAAGAAGCTGAACTCCAGGGCCGCGGGACGACTCAAACCGGCAATCTGACCGCCGGCGATGGTCGCCATCGAACGACTGACTCCCGGAAAAGCGGCCGCCAGGATCTGGAATAGACCGATGGCGATCGCTTGTCGGAGGCTCATCTCCTCGATTCGGTCCGTGCTGGGGTGCCGGAAGGTACGGTCTACGACCCACATCGCGATGCCGCCGACGATCAATGCGATGCCCATGGCCATCAGGTTTTCGAGATTCTCGCCGATCAACTCGTCCATCAGTAAGCAGGGGACGGCTGTCACGACAAAGCTGAGCATGACGAGCGTTACAGGATGTCGCCATCGATCGCCGGCGGCGGGCTTGATAAACGTGCGACAGAATTCCGACAGGCGGCGACGAAAATAGACGACGACTGCCAAGATGGCGCCCAATTGAATGACGATGGCGAACATCTTCCAATAGGCGTCGTCCAGCGGCAGGTTCAGGATCTGCTGGGACAGACGCAGGTGAGCGGTCGAGCTGACGGGCAGAAACTCCGTCAAACCTTCGACGATTCCCAGCAAAATGGCCGACACGTAGTCGTTCACGGTGTAATCTTTCTCAAACGCGTCGAAGAAGCTCTAGCGTGAAAGTTGGCAACATGAATGATCGACAATCGCCGAAGTATCGCTACGACCTGCTCAACTGGTTTCGCGGTCTGTGCATGGGGGCTGCCGATATCGTTCCCGGAGTCTCTGGAGGAACCATAGCACTTCTTTTAGGGCACTACGAGCGGTTGGTAACGGCGATCAGCCATGTCGACTTGCGCCTGTTCAGGTTATTGCGCACGCGGCGATGGCGGGAGGCGGCAGAGCACATGGACCTGCGGTTCTTGATCGCGCTAGCCGTTGGCATCGCTACTGGGATTGTGGCGCTGGCCTCCTTGATGCACCATCTGCTGGAGCACCATTTATCGGGCACCTATGCTGTCTTCAACGGGCTGGTCTTGGCATCCGTATTCCTGGTCGTGCGACGTATCGGCCGATGGACGGCCCCCCGCTGGGTGCTGTTCGCCCTGGGCGCGTTGGTGGCGTTCCAATTGTGCCGGTTGACGCCCATGCACACACCACTGACTCCCGTCACCGCATTCCTGTCCGCCACATTGGCGATCTGCGCCATGATTCTCCCAGGAATCAGCGGCGCTTTCGTGTTGCTCCTGCTGGGCGTCTACCACCCGGTCACCGAGTTGATCAAGGGGTTGCCGCGGGGCCAGATAACCGTCGAGGGGTTGCTGTTGGTGGGCCTGTTCCTCGCCGGATGTGCAACCGGATTGCTGCTGTTCAGCCGCCTGTTGCGGTGGTTGCTGGAACATCGGCATGACGCCACGCTGTGCGCATTGGTTGGGTTGATGCTCGGCTCGCTATATCGTATCTGGCCATTTCAAGCCCCGACGCCGTCCACGGCCGAGCTGGAGTTCAAGTTGCGGCATTTCGAACATCATATGCCCGGCAGCGCTGGCGAAGCGCTCGTCGCCGTCGGCCTGGCCACGATCGCCGGTGCAGCGACCTATGCCCTCGAGAAGCTTGCCGAACGCCTGGCACCGGAGCTGCCCTCGTCCTAGTGCTCTGTCAATCGTTTTGTTTCTGAATAGCTGCGTGTCGTGGCGTAAGCATTCAGCTTGCGATAGAGGGATGGTGGCCCGTGGCAAGCAGAGTGTTTAGGCCGCTTTCTAAACTAGATAGAGTCCTAGCAGATTCTTGCGCGGGACCGCGTCGGCCGCGGAGGCGCAAAGAAAAAGCGGGCGTGGATCACAAGGTAAAATCCACGCCCGCCGTTAATCGTCTCGTGTGATGCATGAAGGTGATCAACACGAGGGGGTGACTGCCATCGGCAGCCCGCCGGCCGCCTAGGGGGAATCACCCCGATGGCTGGTACAGCAATATTCCACTTGATCACCTCCTTTCCAATGAGTGTCCGCCCGGTACGAAACCGCCAGGTCAGCCGAGAGGGTTTCGCCACCGAGACTGAATCGTCCGATCGCGATGCGTTCTCGCGATCCCGGGAAAGTCATGGTTACCAGCGGCCAGGCCGCGTAACCACATCCAGTCTGCATTATTCCAGACACAAAATCAAGATCGAAAGTTCACTGAATTTCCATAGTTTTTCCATAGGAGAATGCATCATTTTTGGGCCCAATAATCGATGACCAGCACGCCTTCGTCGGCCAGGTGAGGGCGCAGGATCTGGCCGAACGCCCGATGGTCGGGGTGGGGCAGATAGGCGGCCCGGTCCTCTTCGCTGCGGAATGTCAACAAAAAGCAATGCGTGAAGCCGCGATCGAGGCCTTCGGGGCTGTTGTTCGTCCCGTATTCGAAGTCGGCGATCTGCGGGATCTTGGCCGGCAGAGCGCGAAAGGCATCGACCACGCGTTGGATGTCCTCGGCCGAGGACGTTTCTTTGAACTTGAACAACACCACGTGCCGGAGCACTTTTTCTTGTTTCTCTGCGGCCTGCGGTTGCATGACACCTCCCCATATCAGGCTTGCCAGGACTACACTACCAGCGATTCCCATTCCCAGTCGGCTCATTGTTTTCTCCCTTTTTGCGATCGAGGTTTGCATGATGCGGGCAGGTGCCTGCCGCGCCACGAGTCCCCGCGGCACCGCCGCGGGTTGGCGTGTTCGGATTGTAGCATCGTTCCAAGGAAACGGGGCGGTGGGCCAGGGGGTTGCGGCGATTCGCGCCGGTTCTCCCAGGTGGTTGCGCATCAGGCCGGCGCGGGGGAACCAGAGGACTGGTCGCGCGGGATAAGGTCACGCAGCGATTTGTAATCCGTCTTGCCGGTGCCCAGCACGGGGATCGAGGGGATGCGGCGGACTTCATCCAAGCGCAGTACGCCCTGCAAACCAGCCTGTATCAGGAGTTGATTGGCCTGGCGAAGTGTCAGGTCGGTTGTAGTAAACAGGACGATATGGCGTCCGCGCTCGGTTTCCACGCCTTCCACGGCCACTCGCGGTCCCTGTTCATCCGGCGGAAAGGCGGCGGCCAACGGCGATTCCAATGCGGGCAGGGAGATCATCTCGCCTCCGGCTTTGAGGAAGCGTTTGAGTCGGCCTTGAAAGTGCAAGAAACCGTCGGCATCCATCGATACCAGATCGCCCGTGCGGTACCATTCCTGCCCCTGGAATTCCACCATCGGCGAGGGGCCATCGTATTGGAAGTAACCGGAGAAGACGCTGGGGCCGCGAACCAGCAGCATGCCGGTCTGGCCGGGCGGAACCGGTTGGTTGGAATCCAGGTCGACGATCGCAATCTGTACGTGCCGCACCGGTTTCCCAATGCTGCCGCGGCGATGGTCGTCGCGACGATTCGCGGCCACCACGGGGGAGCATTCGGTGATTCCATAGCCTTCCAAAATGGTCGCCTGCGGGGCCTTTGTGGCGCAAGCGTCAAATACCGATTCCGGGCACTTCTCGGCTCCAGTGACCACGATCCGCAGCGACTTGAGGGCATCGTCCTCCGCGGCCGCGCACATGTAACTGAGAAATGTCGGTGTGGCAAACAGCAGGGTGGGCCGAAATGCTGCGGTCAATCGCACCAGCCCGGCAGCATCGGTGGGGTCCGGATGATGAATGCAGCGGATCCCGGCCAGTACGGGCAGAACGACGTTGCCGGTCAGCCCGAAGCTGTGAAACGGCGGAAGGAACCCCAGGACGGCGTCCTGGGTATCCGCTTCCAGAATTTCCAGCCCATCGCGCACGTTGGTGATCAGATTCCGATGCGACAACGGGACGGTCTTGGGACGGCTTTCGGAGCCGGAGGTAAACAGGAACACTGCCGGTTCGTCCGGCTCTTGCGGAGGCACTATGCGCCGGATGCGGTGGGGGAGGAACCAGGTCTGGAGCAACGTGACCAGGGCCTCTCCCCGACCGATGGATGCCTTGATATCTTCCAGGAAGAGAAACTCCGCCGTGGGCGGCGCCGCGACTCCCAGCCGATCGACGACTTTGCGCGACGTGATGATCTGGCGGAGACCGGTGGTTTCCACCGCGTGCTGTAAATTGGATGGCCCGGTGGTCCAGTTCAGCATCACCGGCGTCTTGCCAGACAAATGTGCGGCGAAGAACGCGATGTCGGCGGCGGCCGAGGCGGGTAACAGGATGCCAATCCGCGGCTGGGAGAGTTCCCCGAACCGCCGTGCCATCAGGAGACTGGCGACGAGCAGGCGGCGGTACGTCAACACGCCCGATACCGCATCGGCCACCGCCGGAGCGCCACCGCTGGTCAGGCATCGGCGGACGAACGCGTCAGCAATCGTATCGCTCAGCACTGTCGCGGGCACGGGCGGACGCGTGCGCATCCACAGTTTCGGCGGTCGGAGGGACGCAGCCTTGGTAGCCGCGTCCGAGGCCAGTTTGCCATCGGCCAGGGCCCACAGGTCGCCCAGGGTACGAGCTACGTCGTCGCTGCGAAACCCGAACTGGTGCTCGATCTTCAACGCCAGGTCCATCCGATCCAGGCTGTCCAGACCCAGCGATTCCAGCGGCGTGGCGGCCTGCTGTTCGGCCGGATCCAACTCGCGCCCCAAGTGAGATTCGATCAGTTGGGTGACCAGGCTGATGGTGGCCGGATCGATGGATGCTACCTCGTAGGTGCGGTGGCTGGCGTTCCCACCGTAGGTCTTCGAACGCGGACCGAACCAGTGGTGGTAGGGCACGAATCGCGGGGCTTCGCCGCCGTCGGCGTTGTACCACTGTTCGAGAAACGCATTGAATTCTTCACGCGATTCCAGCGGCAAGCGGTCTCGGGGGACCACTTCGACTTGCATGCGCACCGTCCGCCTGGGCAAGAAGAAGAACAAGCTCGCCAACACCCATCCGACGGCTTGCAGTGTCCGGCGGCCCAAGGGAGGCGGCGCTGCCGTTTCGGCACAGGAAAACATGCTGCCCCACACTCCGCGTGTGCGAACCAGCACGATGTTCACCTCGGGGCATCGAGAAACAATCTCATGCACCGCACGGGCTGCACCGACGACTTCACGATCGCCGCGCTGCAATCGCCCGGAAGGGTAGATCAGCAGACAATCGCCGTCGTGCAGCCGATCGACCACGGCATCGATCATTTCGCGAGCTTGGGCGGCCGCCCGACGGCTATGTGAGGACAAATCGGGAACTTCGAACGCGCTGACCAACCACATCAAAGGGCGCAAGGGCAACATGCGGTAGGTGCCGGAGAATACCAACGGACGCAGCGGCCGGTGCAATCGGATATGAGACGAGACCAGAGGTGGGTCGATATAGGCCGGGTGATTGGGCAGGACCAATGTCGGGCCCCGCAGGTTGCGCAGCCGCTCGGCCCCCTCCAATCGTGTGCGGTAACGAAACCCCAGCAACCATCGGCAAATCGTCCAAAAACAGCGGTTCATCCTGTGCCGTAGCATTGCGGTTTGCTTCCTGGGATAGGGGGCGAGTACCAATTCTCCAGTCCATTAGATACCATTCAATGTACTGGTTGGGCGCCAGCGCAACAGTGACGTCTCTGGCAATTGTCGCATCGACGCCGCGGCAGTGGTGGGTTGTCACGTGGAGAGTGTCCCTCTGGTGCATCTTTATGAAATGCGACTGCATCAAGTTGTCAGGAGGATTTTTTGACTCGCCAGCAGATAGCACGGTGGGCTGGAATCAACGGATGGAACTCAGGACTCTGGCGATGGGATTGAGCGGCACCCCTCTGGCGAGGTCCCTCGGTCGAGCGAGGGTTCCGCCATGTTAGGTATCTGCGGGATCGGCAATAGCGAAGAATTCGGATTTTTCGGATCTTATCTGATTCACCGGTTGCAAAGAGTTTGACTTTTGCGATACCGGGAAGTCTAATGAGTCGCAGCTTGAAACGCAGGGTTTCAAAGCTTTACGTCCGAGTCGCCTTCCAACAGGAGGAAGTATCATGAGTAGCGTGGTGAGAGTGTCTGCAGTTGCGTTGTTAGTGGGTGCCCTAATCGGTCAGGCGCAAGCCGCCGATCCATTTCGCACGGCGCCGAGTGAGAAAGCGGTCAGCCAGATTGCACTGGCAGATATGGGGCTGGGCTCCATGCGTCCCATGAACCGGACCGAGGCGTCCCAGGTTCGGGGCCAAGGGGCGAGAGTATTTGGCGTATCGTATGCCAGTTTCAACGGGTTTCTCTATCAAGCTGGTAGCGTAAATGGCTACTATTCGAACAATCCGTCTTGGTCGGCGGGACTGTCCTTCGCGGCAGTGAATGGACCTGGACCGCTGCCGGTGGCCTATGGCGTCGGATTTTCGATCGCTGGCGGAAACTAGACGTCTCGACACCTAAATGTCGAGCTGACGAATTACCGAAGGCATCGCGCGAACTGGCGCGATGCCTTTTTTTGTTATACCGCCATCCATCTCTGGTTGCGTCTGTGGGGATGGGGCGAACTGTTTGGTCAGACCGCTGTCTTTGTCCTGGTGGTGACATGACGATTGTACTGGTTGTTCGGTAATGCTCGATTGCAGGGCCTGACGCACGAAGGCTGCACGGACCTGTTGACATTGTTCGATGAAACGAGCGATCCCCCGCGTTGGGCTGGTTGGATGCGGGCAACGCTCGGGATGAGGAACAGCCATGGAGGCGTTCCCATTTGTGCCCACTCACGGATTGAGATGAACAATGAAGCACACAATTTTTGGCATAGTATGTCTTTGGGCCTTGCTGGCATCTTCAGCAGTCTGGGCGCAGAATTCAGCTCAGCGATGCGGCAGGACCGGTTGGTACGCTGGTGTGGAGGCGACTTATTTAGCGCCCCTGTACGACGTTGCTCCAACTACATTTCAGCTTAGCGATGGCGGGGCGACGACGCTTACGACTGGGGCGGCATTCGACAGCGCCGAGCAGATCACGGGCGCTCCCCGCATTACGCTGGGGACGGAACTGGGGCGGGGTTACGGAATCCAAGGCCGGTATTGGGAGTTGACGAGCACGAGCAGTCAATTCAATGCTCCGACGCCTATTCTGGGCAACCAACTCCAGTCGCTTGGCGGTGAAGATTCATTCAACGCCTATACAATCGATCTGGAATTGACCAAAGAGTTTTACCGCAGGAATTGGGATTTGCTGGGCACCGTCGGTGTGCGCCATGCATCGTTGGATCATGGACACACGGCATCCGCCTACGGTGTCATGAACAACGACGGGTATTTTTTGTCCGCCAGCAATGGAGAGGAGTTCCATGGAACGGGGCTGACATTCAGCTTGTCCGGGATTCGAGATATCCGTCCGTGCCGGGGATTGGCTGCTTACTGGACCACACGTGGCTCGACCATTTTTGGAACTGCAGAAACCTCGGCTCTCACCAGTGCCAATGTTTCGAGTGGATTTGGCAACGCAGGGAGCACCAATGCAGCTATCGATCAACAGGATGAAACCCTGTTTATCGGTGAGTTCGGTGCTGGATTGCAATGGTCCCGGTGCGTCAGAAGCTTCAACGGACGCTTCTTTGCACGGACTGGGGTCGAGTACCAGTGGTGGGATGCAGAAGATGGTTCCGCAACCGCTCAATCCGCGGCGGGTATTCTAGGCAACAGTGTGGGAGTGGCCACGACCAACGGTGCGGAATTGGAGACCCAGTTTATCGGTTTAAGCGTGATGACTGGGTTCGCCTGGTAAGTGGAAACGGAGTAACACGAGTAGGCGTCGCGTTGTAGCCATCAAGGTTGCAAGGCGACGCCTTGTTCTTGCCCCCTGGCACCACGCAAAGGAATGCAATCGCCATGGATCTTCCGTACGTATGGAGCCGAACCTCCCTGGCCGGCTGCCTAAGAGAGTTTTCTTTAGTCGCGGCCCATTGGATTGGGCTGGCGGCATTCCTGGCAAGCGCCGTCGCCCATCCCGCCGCAGCGCAATCCGATTCTGGCACAGGCCATGGACCGGACCAGGCGTCGGGGGTTGTCTTAGCAGCCCATTCCTTTCGCGGGTTTCGAAGCATATCCTTGCAATCCGAGTCAGGGCAACCGGCGCAAGAGAGCTTGTCGCCCCCTGATGATCAGCAATCGGTTGCGCCCGACGAGCGCTACGGGGAAGCACCACCGGAGGTGGGGCCTCAATTCTTACGGAGTCTTACCCCCTTGTTGCGTCGAGGCCAGAGTCAGTTCGATTATGGTCTGGTGTATACCCTCCAGGAATTCGATTTCCCCACGTTGGTTGGTAGCAATCTGGTTCGCGCGAATTCTCGCCGCCGGGCGTTATTCACCCCGCTGGCTTGGAGGTACGGATGGAACGATTGCACGCAATTGTTTGTCAACCTGCCAGTGGGGTGGTCCCATTCGGAGGTTTCCACACCTTTCAGCGACAATCGTCGTGATGAATTTGGCATCGGAGATTTGACCTTTGGCGTTACCAAGCTGTGGCGTCAAAACCGCTCCACAGGGAGCTCCACGATCGTGACGTTTCGCACGGTGGCGCCGACGGGAGACGCAGTGAATCCTCTCGTCATCGACAGCGTTGGATTGGGCAGCGGGGCCTGGCGATTTGGGGGTGACCTCCTGCGCGTGCAATCGCTTGATCCCGTCGTGCTGTTCTACGGCATAGGGTACGTCTACAGTGTCGAGGATAGCTATCAAGGCAATGACATCCAGCTCGGCCATCAAGCGAACTACAACCTGGGGGTGGGGTTTGCCGCCAATGAGTATGTAACGCTCAGCACGGCATTTCTCGGAGCCTTCATTACGGAAACCAGATTGAATGGTGTCAATGTATCGGGGAGCGAGCAGGAACCTCTTCGCGTCCGCATGGCGGCAACCATTGCCAGGCGTTGCAGGATCATTGAACCGTTCGTCACTATGGGGTTGACCGATACCGCACCCAGTGCAGAACTGGGCGTCGTCTGGACCCGCTAGATGGAGATTGCTGTGCATCGTGAATATCGATGGAACCGACGAAACGTACCGGGCATGGTGTTGCTCATCTTCGCGGCCCTGGCGGCAGCACCGGCACTGGCGCAGACTGAGCGTCAGGCAGGCATCGTCCGCGATCCGGCGTTTCGCATGGCAAAGCCGGTGATGAGCTGGAAGCAAATGAAGAATCGCCATGTGGTCATGCAGCAGCGTGATTATTCGTGCGGCGCTGCCGCCTTGGCAACACTGATGCGTTACTACTGGGGGCATGACGTCTCCGAAGCGGACGTCCTGGTTGTTGTGGAACGAATGCTCGATGCAGAGCAGCTACGGGATCGGGTGGAGAATGGGCTGACCATGGCGGACCTGGAGGAAGCAGCGCGCAGAATGGGTTACCAGTCCGTGGTCGGACAGGTTACCTTCGAAGAACTGAAGGGGAGCAAAGTGCCCGTGATCGTCGTGGTGAATCTCGGAGGGTTGAATCATTTTGTGGTTTACCGCGACGATGCCTGTGGCAGTGTATTCTTGGCCGATCCGCTACGTGGGAACACGCGGCTGTCGGCCGAGGGTTTTCAACAGGTTTGGCAGCGGAATGCGATCCTCGTGGTCGCTCCGCCGGGACAAACTTCATCTGAGCGGTCGCAGTTGGGCTTGACGTCCGCGGATTTGCATACCGGGTACCTAAACAAACAGGTGATTCTACGGGCTGCCACAAACGGTATGAGTTTCTTGAAATAGGCATGAAGAGGTGGTGGGGGCGGCATCCACTCATGCTGGGCTCTGGTTCGGCGCCTGCTGAGGCATGCGGCCGCTGGCGTGTGGTCCGAATCCGGGGGCGCTCGGTGTCACAGAACCACTTTCGCGTCGATCGTGATCGGTTATTCTGATGGTTGGTACCGCAACGATTACCCTCCTGCCAACCGCAAACAAGGGCTCCATGACTCGTCAAAATATTTCCGATTTGCAACCGCGAGAGTCGGTCGATGAAGTGTATCGCGTGGCCGACAAACAGGTGCGCTCCAACCGACAGGGGAGCGACTATTTGTTATTGCAGTTGACCGACCGCACCGGCCAGATCAGCGGTTTGAAATGGAACGCCGGCCAGTCGCTGTATGAGACCTTTCAAAAAGGTGATTTTCTGCGAATCGTCGGCAATGCCCAGTTGCACAACGGGATGATGCAGATTCTGGTCCAGGATTTGGAAGTCGTTCCCGCCGACTCGGTCGATCTGGCTGATTTTTCCAAGACAAGTCCGGAGCAGGTGGAGGGCTGGCTGACCGAATTGCGGACGATCTTGTCCTCCGTCCAGCAAGAAGATTTGCGGGCCCTGTTGGATGACTACTTGAACGATGCGGATCTGATCGAGCGACTGCGGCGTGCGCCGGCGGGTATCAAAACGCATCATGCCTTCGAGGGTGGATTGCTGCGGCACGTCCTCGATCTGTTGCGCGTGGCCCAAGCGATCGCGCCTCTGTATCCGCAGTTGGACGATCAGATGTTGCTGGTCGGCGTGTTCTTGCATGATCTGGGCAAATTGCAGGAACTGAGCTACGACGGCGATATGACCTACACCGATCCGGGGCAATTGATCGGACATCTGGTGCAGGGTGCCGCCGATTTGCAGGTGCGAGCAGAGCGTATCGGCCAGCAGCGAGGACGAAGGATCGATGACCAGGTCCTGTGGCGGCTGCAGCACATGATCCTCAGCCATCACGGGCAACTGGAGCACGGTAGCCCCAAGGTACCGATGACCATCGAAGCGATTGTGCTGGCGTATATCGATGATTTGGATGCCAAGCTCAACGCGGCCACCGATTTGATTGGTGCCGACCGGAATTCGGACAGCAGTTGGACGGCCTTCAATCCAATCCTGGGAAGGAAGTTGTTCAAGCCATCGGCCCGCGCGATAAGTCCCCAGTGAACCTGTCATGGCAGCGACCCAGCGGATGACCGGTCCCAGCATCGTCTTCTCTGAAGGGACGCTGGTGTTGACGGAAGTGCCGGAGGGTTGGGTGCGCCAGCACTTTCCTGAAGGACCCTGGGTCTGGGATGCCCGGGCGGGGGTCTGGCGGACCGATGCACTGCATTACGCCCAAGTGCGGCGTGTCTGCCGTGGGGGGGACGTTCCTGTGGAAGATGAAGTTCCGGCGTGGAGCCCGGTTGCCTGGCCGACCGTTCGATTGCATCCCTTGCGAGAGGAGCAGGAGGCGGCCGTCGAGGCCTGGCGGCAGTCCGGGCGCGGGGTGGTGGTCATGCCGACCGGGACCGGCAAGACCGAAGTGGCGTTGCACATCATGGCCAAGGCGGCCCGCAGCACACTGGTGGTCGCACCGGTGCGCGATCTGATGTACCAGTGGCACCGCCGCATCCAGGCCGGATTGGGGTATGATGCAGGTATCATCGGCGACAGCATCTACCGCCTGAATCCGGTATCGGTGACCACTTACGACAGCGCGTGCATCCACATGCATCGCTTGGGAAATCGATTCGAATTGATCGTGTTCGACGAATGCCACCATCTGCCCGGTCCGCTGCGCCGCGAGGCCGCGCTGATGTCGGCGGCCAGGTTTCGGCTGGGTTTGACCGCGACTCTCGAGCGGTCCGATGGCCGGCACGTTGATCTGCAGACGCTGATCGGGCCGACTTGCTACGAGTTGAAGCTGTCCGCGGTACGCGGTCGAACGGTTGCGGATTACGAAGTCATCCGCATCGTGGTGCATTTGTCGGAGCCGGAAAGGAGGCGTTACCGTGAGTTGGCCGATCAGGTTCGCAATTACATGCAAGCGCGGCGTGAGGAACAGCCGGATTTCTCTTGGGAAGATTTGTGCAAAGATGTGGGACGCAACGCGGAAGCACGCGCGGCGCTGCGTGCCTATCGAGCCAAGATGGCGATCGAGGAGCGGGCAGAGGAGAAGCTGCGAGTCCTGGAAGATCTGTTTCGTTTGCATGCAGGTGCGCCGGCGTTGGTATTCGTGGGATCCAACGCCATGGCACGCGATATCTCGCGTCGGTTCCTGATTCCTTGTCTGCTCAGCCACTGTGGAAAGAAAGAGCGATTGGATGCATTGGAGGGGCTGGCCGATGGTACCTACCCGGCCGTGGTCGCCAATCGAGTGCTGGATGAGGGGGTGGATTTACCAGCGGTCAACGTGGCGATCGTCATCGGCGGCGGTGCTTCGGCCCGGCAAGCGGTGCAACGCCTGGGACGCGTGTTGCGCCGCAGCGGCAACGCCAAAGCGGTGCTGTACGAAATCGTTACCGATGACACCAACGAAGTAAAGCGATCGAGGAGTCGCCGGGCTGCGGATGCTTACACGGGAACACGCCATCGCCGAGCTTGATTTTCGCCAGGGGACAATCCGGCCAGACCGCCTGGTCCGCGGTTCGCACCGGCGGTATCTGAGGTATGCCGAGGGGATGTTGCGCGTGTATGCGGAGGGGATCGGGGCCACACGCAGGGCGCTGCATCGGGCCGTGCATGAACTGTTTGCCCGCGAGCCCGATTGCCCCATCACGCGGATCGATGCGTTTTGCAAATTGCTGGACGACGTTAGCACTTTTCGCACCGATCGCCATGGTGCCGCGGCGAAGTTGCGAAAGGAAGTGTTCCGCTTGGGTGCCCAGTTCCATCCGCTGGTGGAGCAGGCCGACCGGTTCTTCGAGCACGATCACCGGGAGGTCAAACGGCAGATCGCCCAGCGCCTGGGGCGTAGTTGGGAGGAGATCGATGCGGCCTTGTTCGCCGACATCCCCGAGTTTCATCGCTTGGAGGCGTTTCAGGGGTATGCCAGCCCCGCCGCACTGCTGGCCCGTTACAACGTTGCGCAGGTGCAGGTCGCCTTGTACTCGGCGACCCAGATGATCATCTGGGCCAGCGATGATTTCAAAACCATCTTGCGGTACGCCAAACTGGCTCGTTTGATGCACACCATTGAGCGCGTGGCGGATGGCGGCTACAAGATCATCCTGGACGGACCGGCTTCGCAACTACGTCAGACCCGCAAGTACGGCGTCAACCTGGCTCGGTTCCTTCCCGCCCTGATCGCGTGCCAGAACTGGAAGATGAAGGCAGAGTTGAACGTTGGCCGGCGGGGCTGGCCGGTACGGCTGGAATTGTCCAGCCGCGATGGATTGTCCAGTCATCTGCCCTCGCCCGACATGTTCGACTCGGAGGTGGAACGGAAGTTTGCCGAGAAGTGGGGAGACCAGCCGCGCGACGGTTGGGAGTTGGTGCGGGAGGGGCAGATCTTGCACGACAAGCAGAAGGTCTTCCTGCCCGATTTTACCTTTCGGCATGCGTCGGGAGCGGAGGTGGCCTGCGAGATCGTGGGGTTCTGGACCCCCGAATATCTGGCCGCCAAAGCAGAGACGCTGGCCCGCTTTGGCCAGCACCCGATTTTGCTGATCGTCAGCCAGGTCGCCCAGGGGCGGATGCCCGTCATGGACCTCCCGACGGTGACATACAAGACTTCGATCAAGATTGCCCCAGTGCTGGAACAACTGGCGCGGTTCGTCGAGCGGTGAATCCAAGGGTGGTGGATGCGCGCCGGGGTGCATCGACGGGCGGAGGGACAATTGGCTTTGGGTGAATCGCACCTCCACTGCGCATGCCGATCAAGCGCCGCCCGGCGAGGCGGGCAATGGATCAGTCGTTCGTCTGGTCATCGGTCTCGAACGGCAGGGTTGGCTGTGGTTTGGGACGCCGGAATCTTCGCTTCGACGGGGCGCGCTCGGTGGCCGGGGCGCTGACTTTCGGTTCGGGGGCGCCCAGTAGTGGTTCTCCCACTTCGGTCTGCTGCAACCGCTCCATACCTTTGGCCGTGTACTGGGGTGATAATTCGAAACCGATCGGACGCCGCCCGAGTTTCTTGGCCACGACCAGAGTGCTGGCGCTGCCGGCGAAGGGATCGAGCACAATCTCGCCCTCCCGGGAACAGGCTCGAATGATACGGCCCAGCAGTTGTTCGGGCATCTGGCATCCATGGAATCCTGCGCGTTCTTTAAACGTGCCCGCGACACGTGGGAAATACCATGTGTCTTCCTCCGGTTGGAAGCCGTCACAATCTTGGGGCCGCAGAATCCAGGTATCGTCCGGTGTCCGCCCTTTGGAATTGGCGCGACGGTCGTTGTATACGAGTTGCCTGGCGGAAGGGACGGCGATCTCTTCGAAATTGAATGTGAATTCCTGCGGGTTCTTGACGAAGTAGAACAGATGCGCGTGCGAACGAGTGAACTTCAGTTTGCAATGCACGCCGAACGTGTAGTACCAGATCACCCAATTGCGAGTGTGAAACCCGGCCTGCTTGGCGACGATCTTCAGTTCGGCTGCGTATTCGTCGCCGATGGCCAACCAGAACGCACCGTCCGGTTTGACCACGCGGTGGACCTGGGTGATCCATTGCTGGCACCAATCCAGGTACTCCTGCTCGGCCCGCGCATCCTCGTACGAATCGTATTCGTAGCCGATATTGAACGGCGGATCGGCGAATACCAAATCGATGCAGCCGTCGGGCAATTGTTTCAGTTGCTCGATGCAATCGCCTTGGTGGATCTGGTCGACGAGATGCTGCAGTTTCTGAGCCATGGCTTCCGTGTCTCGGTTGGGGACAGGCGACGTACGAAATGGCGGCGGCCCACGATCGAGCTCGGGGCCCGCCGACCGGCGCGATCCATCCAGACTACGGTGCAGGGCAGTGGATGCCTAGCCCCCGCCGGGCGGGCCGGAAGGGCCAGTATGAACCGAGCCGAACCGCGGGCGCAAACGGCCTGGGAAACCAGTTCGAGCCACGGGCCTCGGCCCATCCCCTACGCGGGCGCACACGCATCCATGGCGCAGATGCGGCGGTCAACCGCCTCGGCGACCCGTCGGCAGCGCTGCATGGTGGCAGCGAATTGTTCGAAGTTCAAGGACTGGTAACCGTCGGAAGCAGCCGTTTCGGGATCGGGATGGACTTCGATGATCAGCCCGTCAGCCCCAGCGGCGACAGCGGCCACCGCCATGTCCGGAACCATGTAGGCATGCCCAGTCCCGTGGCTGGGGTCGATGATGACCGGCAAGTGCGTCTTCTTGTGCAAATAGGTGACGGTCGCCAGGGGGAGGGTAAATCGGGTGTGGTTTTCGAACGTGCGAATCCCCCGTTCGCACAACATCACGTTGGGGTTGCCTTCGTTCAGAATGTATTCGGCTGCCAGCAAGAATTCATCCACCGTGGCCGAGGGTCCACGTTTCAGCAGCACGGCGCGATGGCACTTGCCGACCGCTTCCAGCAGCCGATAATTCTGCATGTTGCGTGCACCGATTTGCAACACGTCCGCGTAGCGTGCGACGAGGTCGACCTCTTCGCTGCTCATAACCTCGGTGACGACCGCCAGGCCGGTGGCCTCGCGGGCTTGGGCCAGCAGTTTAAGACCGTCTTCCTTCATTCCTTGAAAGCTGTAGGGGCTGGTGCGAGGCTTGAAGGCTCCGCCGCGCAGGGCCGTTGCCCCGGCGCGTTTGACTGCCTCGGCCGAGGCCATGATCTGTTCCTCGCTTTCCACCGAGCAGGGGCCGGCAATCACGCCCACTACGCCGGCTCCGGCAGCGAAACCTCCCACTTGGACCTGGGTCGGTTCCGGTTTCAACTCCCGGCTGGCCACCTTGTAGGGAGCCAGAATCGGTAAGACCTTGGAGACTCCCGGGCCGCTCTCCAAGGCTTCCGCTTTGGTCGCTCGTTCGTCTCCGACGGCAGCGATCACCGTTCGCTCGGTTCCCTGAATCACATGGGCCTTCAAACCCATTTCCTGGACGCGCTCGACCATATGCTGGATCTGTTCGTCGGTTGCGTCTTTTTCCATTACGACAATCATGAGTCGAAATCCTGAATGTTAGAAAGTGGATAGAGCTGGAGGGCAGGGGCCGTGTTGGCAGCCGCCCGCCAACAAAAAACCCCGGCGATCTGTCGATCGTCGGGGCTGCGATTGGTCCGATTCTTGAGCAAGGCGCGTCACAGACCGGTCCCAGCCCCGTACGTAAAGTACGGGCGGAAACCAAAAAAGTCTGCGAAGAATGCCAAGCCGTGCTGCTTCATACCTTCCATTATTCTTCTACCACCGAAGCATGGCAAGCCGTCGCGTTGTTTTTTTCGTGGCGGTCGGTCGAAAGGGATTTCAGTGATTGTGGCCGCGCACCAGGCCGGTCGAGGTATCGATCAGATACGGGCCGCCGTCGACCGGGCAGGTGGGCAAGCCCTCTGGGAAGTACTTGGGGTCGCGGCCGATATCGCTCAGGTCGCGCGCCGGGAAGCGACCTTTTTCCCGTCGAAAGAGGGCGGTTTGGATCTGGATGATTTCCCGTTGAACGTGGCAAGCTTCGCTCTTGGCGATCGATCCGCCGGTACCCAGCCGCGGCACAACGACCGCGGCCAGGATCCCCATGATCGTGACGACGGCCAGCAGCTCGAGCAGGGACAGTCCCCGGCGGCGAACACCGATAGAACGCATGGCGGTATCTCCTAAGTTGTCTCGGCAACAGGGTCTTCAAACGCACCCGACCGGCGGCAGGGCTGATCAATGCGCCTGGCTGACGTTGCCGATCATATCGAACATCGGCAGGTAGACGGCCAACAGAATGCCGCCGATGGCGAATGCCAGTCCGGCGGTCAAAACCGGCTCGATCGAGCCCAGCATGGCCGACGTGGTCTTCTCGATATCGTCTCGCAAATGGGCGCGAATCTCCTTGGTCACTTCCGGTAGCTGGCCGGTCCGTTCACCCACCAGCACCAATTGTTTGACGATGGGGGGAAACAAGTCCTTCTGGCGTTCCATGGCCACACTGAACTTTTCGCCTCGACGGATGGAGGAGTTGATACTGGTGAGCTGCGACCGGATATAGGTGTTGTGCACAGCTCGGGAGGCTGGCGGCAGCGCATCGACCAGGTTGAATCCGGATTGCAACAAGTTGGTTAACGTTTCGGTGAACTGCAGGATAGCCATGTTCCGCAGCCATTTTCCCAGCAGTGGAATCCGCAGCATATATTTGTCCAGCAGATAGCGGCTCCGCGGTGTCTTGAATGCGACCACCAGTCCCACGACGGCAGACATCAATATGGCACCCAGGATGATACCGTTGTCGCGCATGAATTGGGACAGGTCGATCAGGAACTGGGTGATGCCCGGCAGGACTGCCCCATTCTCCTCGTACATCTTCTGAAAAGTGGGGATCACGCAAGTGAGCATGAACGTCACCGATCCGGCGCCGGCCACGACCAGCAGCATGGGATAGGTCATTTTCTTGATGATAAACGACTTCATCTTGGAGCCGTGTTCCAGTTGTTCGGAGATTCGTTGAAGCGTCAACTGGATGGTACCGGCCCGCTCGCCGACTTGCACCTGATGAACCATCAACTCCGGAAAGGTGGCTGGGAATTTCTTCATGCCGATGGACAGCGATCCTCCCCCTTTGATCGTCTCAGAGAGAGAACGCAGGATCGGGCGATACTTTTTGTAAGTCGCATCGGCCAAGATGGTATCCAGGGCCTGTGGGATCGAAACGCCGTTGACCACCAGCGTCGTCAGGTTTTGCAGGATGCGCACCAGGTCCTTCTTCTTGATCTTCTTTCCCGGGTCGCTGCCGATCTGGATGTTCTGGAGTTTGGTCAGCCAGTTTTGGGCCGAACGGTTCTGGGCGGTTGCGGTGCTCATGGTCGTCTCTGGTAATGGGCTCTGGTTATATTGCTAGTAATGAAAGCAGGAGCCGGAGTTGGGTGCGGTCAATTCTGATCGTCGACCGGTGGTTCCGGCGGTTCGGGGTGGCTTGGGATCATCCGGTCAGTTTGAAGTAGACTTCTTCCACGGTGGTCAATCCCTGGCGAGCCTGGTTCAATCCGCCGATGGCCAATTCCACCATGCCTTCGGAAGTGGCGATTTCTCGCAGCTTGCTGGCGGGCAAGCCGGCTTCGATGGCCTTTTCCAGTGCGGGCGTGACCACCATGATCTCGTAGATCGGGATCCGACCGGAGTAACCGGTTCCACCGCAATGGTCGCAGCCGGCACCGGTGTAATAGGTTGCGTTCAAATCGACTTCGGGCGGGATCTCGCGTCCCTCGAACATCAGTTCGATCAGTTTCCTATTCAGTGGCGTTTCGCGGCGGCAGTGGGGGCACAGTTTGCGGAGCAATCGCTGGGCCACAGCCGCCACCAGCGCCCCGGCGATCTTGAAGTTGTCCAATCCCAGGTCGTTCAGACGGGCGACTGTTCCCACGGCATCGTTGGTGTGCAAGGTGCTGATCAGCAAGTGACCGGTCAACGCCGCCTGGACGCTGGTGGTGGCCGTCTCGTGATCGCGGATTTCGCCCACCAGGATCACATCCGGGTCCTGCCGCATGAGGTATTTCAATCCATTGGCAAACCCCATTCCGAATTCGTTGTTGGCCTGAACCTGGTTGATGCCCGGCAAGCGGAATTCGACTGGATCTTCGATGGTCGAGACGTTGCGGGTGGTCGAGTCGATCGAACACAGCATGGAATACATGGTGGTCGTTTTTCCGGACCCGGTGGGGCCGGTCATCACGATCATCCCGTGTGGCCGGTCGAGCAGGGCCCGCATCCGCGCTACTTGATCTTCCGGCATGCCCAATGCGTCGAAGCTGAAAGTCTTGCTGGATTCGTCCAGCACTCGCAGTACGATTTTTTCACCGCGTACACAGGGGATGATGCTGACGCGAAAGCTGGCTCGTTGGCCGTCTTTTTCCAGGGTGATGTTGCCGTCCTGGGGACGTCGGGTTTCCGCCGTGTCCAGATTGGCCAGCACTTTGATGCGGCCGACCAGCGGTTCTTCGGAGTCGCGCGGGACGCTCATCACTTGCTGCAACTGGCCATCGATACGGTAGCGGACGCGCATCTGAGGGTCATGGGGTTCCAGGTGGATATCGCTGGCGCCGGCGTGCACGGCTCCCATCAGAATCGACTCGACCAATCGCACTACTGGTGCATCGGAGTCGGAATCATCCAGCTCTTCTTCCTCGTCGATCGCGGCGCCGCCCTTGGCCAACTCTTCGTAACGAATGTCGATGGCCGTCTGGCGAGCCGCGAATCGCTTGTCGAAGGACTCGTCGAGCAGACGGGTCAGTTCGTCGGCCAGGCAGATGGCGGCTTCGACCTCGTAACCGGTCATCAGTTCGGTTTCACTGATGGCTTCCATATCGCCGGGCCACACCATCCCCAGCCGCATCTTGCCTCCCTCCACGGCGACCGGAGCGATGTTGCGGCTGCGGCAGAACGACTCGGGCATCAAGCGAGCCAGTTGCGGATGGACGCTTCCGCGTTCCAAACTCTGGAAGGGAGCTTCGTACTGCTCCGAGAGCGCTTCACCGAGCTGTTCGCGCGTTAGCAGACCGCGGTGAAGAAGAAAGCTGCCCATCTGCATGCCGACCGTCTTTTGCTCGGCAATCGCCTTTTCCAACTGTTCCTCTGTGATCCAGCCGCGTTCGACAACGATGTCGCCTAATCTCTTCGCCATGTCTCTACCTGTTGGGGGCAAGCATTGGGGGATCGTTCATTGGGAATGGGTGGAGAATCTCGATCGGAGTCGGCCACGTTCTGTCCGCCCCTAGGCAACGCAGCCGAGGCGTACTTCCCGAGGGCCAGCGGCCGACTGCCGGGTCAAGCGTCGGCCAATGCCGCTTTCTTGGTCTTCTTCTGCGACGATGTCCGCTCGTGGAACAGAGTCAGCATCCGCTCGACCTTCTGCTCCATGACGACCGGGTCGAAGGGGATCAGCAGGTATTCGCGGGCTCCGGCCCGAAAGGCCCTTTCGGCCCGGTCCATATCCCCTTCGGCCGACATGCACAGGATCGGGACCAGACTCAACACTTCGTCGCTGGACAACCGCTCGATCAACTGCAGGCTATCGCAATTGGCTACATCCAGATCGATCATCATCAAGTGAGGGACCGACCTGGTGACGGCCTGCTCCACCTCTTCTTCGCTGGCTACTACGATCGGCTGGTAGCCGAGCAACTCCAGGCGAAACCGTAGGACCTCGCCTACAGTAGGGTGACTGACCAGAATCAAAATCGTGTCTTCAGCGTGGGGCATTTGCACTTCTCCGGTTAACCTTATGGAAAACTCCGGAGAAACATACGTCAGGGTATCACCGATGCAAGCCGATGGGTATTCTCCAGCGGTAGCAATCGGGGGCGGCCCGGCGCAGCCAGTACAACCGGTTCAAACCGATCTTGCGCGGTGCCGAAAGGTGGCACCGCGCTGTGGAAGGTTCGGTAGATCGTTACTGGGAGTCGATTCCACCGATGATCTGCGGTTGCGGCAGAGTTGCGTCCGAGGGGGCTGCGGGTATCACTTCGCAGGACGGAGTGGTGCAGGCACCGTCGCCAGGTGCGATGAAGATGGGTTTGGGGGCCCACAGATTCTTGCAGCTATTTAGCTGTTCTCGCTCAGCCTGCCGTTCGGCGATCACGGTTTCAAAACCGAATGGAATAGGACTGGTCGGAGAGGCCTGGACGGCGTGATAGAGGGTCTCACCGACGCAATCTTCGCGTGGTGTACCACGGTACTGCGGAGTCACGATTTCCGGGGTGATGAACACCAACAGTTCGCTCTCGCGAGTCGTGTCTTTGCGATAGCGAAACAAATGCCCCAGGTACGGGATTCTGCCAAACCCGGGTATGGCTTTCTTTTCTGCGATGCGCGTTCGCTGCCGCAGACCGCCCAGCACGATGGTGTTCAAGTTTTCGATCCGTACGGTGGTGGTAGCTTCTCGCCGGTCGATGATCGGGGCGTTGTCCCCAGGGGTGAAACCGGTCAGCAGGCTGAAGGTTGGGTTGATCACCATAGCAATGGTGTTGTCCTGGGCAATGTGCGGTGTGACGGTCAACTGGACTCCGGCCTCGCGAAAGGACGTCGTGCCGATCTCGCCACCGTTCAATCCCTGAGTCAATTGTTGATAAGGGACCTCGGTGACGATATTGACGGTGGCTTGTTCATGGTTCATCACCACGATGTTGGGGTCGGCCAGAAGTCGAGAGTCGTCTGTAGATTCGAGCGCCTGGAAGATGGCGCGAACGGTTCCCAGGCGATTGATGGTGTTCAGTGTCATGACTCCGTTGGTTGGAGCCGCCAAGGTGCTGGTCACGGTATCCAGCACGATCGAGTGATTGGGATCACCATCCGCGGTCATCGCCGATCCGTTGACGCCAGAATTGAAATTGACGCCCACCGCCTTGAGATCCTCGATGCTGCAATCGTAAATGCGCGCCCAGATGCGAACTTGAGCCCGCGGTCGGTCCAGTTCGGTAATGGCGTGCGCAATGCGTTCGAGGTTTTCTTGGGTGTCCAGGGCAACGATCTTGTCTTCGCCGTCGACTGCGGTGAGACTCCCGTTGGAGCTGAGCAATGGTTCGAGGCTGGTCACCAGCACGCTGGCCGTCACATATTGAGGGGTGAAGACGCGCACGTACGTTTGCGGCGGCTGAGGAATGGTCGGTCCGGAGGCGACGCTTCCCGATGCGGTACCGGAGCTCGTCGCTGGATTTGAAGTGGCCCCCATTGTCGCGCCGGAGGCTGCCGATTGTTCAGCCTGCGCAGCTTCCTGGGCCGCCTGGGCCTCGGCCTGACGGGCGATTTCGTACTCGCGGGCCGCCTCTTCCAGCTCATCGATCTGCGCGAGAATCGCTGGAAGGCGATCACGATACTCCATGATCAGCAGGGAGTTGCTGGTGGGGATGACGTGCACGCGTCCCTCTGGCGAGAGGAGCGATTCGATGATACCGACCAGTTGCTCCGCATCGCTCCAAGTCAAACGGACGATCTTGGATGCGAAATTCGGTAGCTGCGTGCCCAGGTTTTCTAGCCGCATGACGACCACGCTGCCGTTGACGATGCGGTATCCGTAGCCGCGAGGAATCAGCAGGGTGTCGAGCACCTGGCTAATCGGTGCGTCGGTGAAGGCGGCATTGACCGCTCCCTGGACCTCATTGCCCACGACCAGATTGATACCGGCCAGATCGCGGATCGAAAACAACGCCTCCAACATTGAAACGTCCCGCAAGTCGATCGTTATGCGGCGATCGAGCCGAGCATCCGACGCGGCAGATTCTCCTGGCGGGGACGTGACGGATGATATGGGAGTGGAGGGGTGCAGGTCGATTTCCGCCTGGTCGGTAGCCTCCGGGGTTGTGAGGGGTGGTGATTGAGCACCGCCGTAGCTTGCGGCGCAGGCCAAGATCAGCCACACACTCCATCGTGTTGTTCGCAGCATGCGTCCCTCCTTGGACTCCACATTGGCATGGGGACTTTTGGCGGGAGCAGGCGTCCCGGGCGTTAAGTCGTTTTGGGTTTCAGGTCGAACAGCGACAACTCAAGTTCCAGGGCGACGGTATCAGTTTGTGCGTTCTCACGCAGTTTCATCTGCGTGAATCGAGCGAAAGGATGCAGCGTTTCCAGCTCCGCCACGAGGCGGTCGATGTTGTTGGGGCGACCCTCCGCCACGATGCTCAGTTTGCGTTCCACCAATACGAACTTGATGTTCTCCTGATCCACCTCGTATACGTCAAAGGGGCTTTGGTCCTTGTTCCAAGGACGCTCGATGGCATCACTCAACCTGATTTGTACTGCCGCAACGTGGTGCTGAAACATGGACTTGACGCATGTGTCACGCAGCCGCTGTGCCGTTTCTTCATCCACAGTGCGGAAGTCGGTGTCGATTTGCTTTCCGATCGCCTCAATCCGCTGGCGGAGGCGAGGAACATTGGCCAACCGAGCCTCCAGGTCCTGGATCTCCTGCTGCGCCTGTTCCATCTCTTGGTGGGTTGCCCGCACCGTGTCGTACGCAGGCCACACCGCCACCAGTGCGATCGTAAGGGTAATACCGCATATGTACT
>RFIQ01000327.1 GCA_003695565.1 Planctomycetota bacterium
GCGAAGGTTATCGGAATCTCTATGTTGGTATGTGGATGTCTTGGGTTTATTTCAAGTTTGGCAATTATTGGTGACCTCTGGTGGCCCATTGCCTTACTCGTTGTTTGCGGGGGCTTTACGCTCTCAATGCATATTCCACTTGGAGTCTCGATCTTGATCTGCCCGCTCAGTGTCGGATCTTCGACTCCGTCGTCGACGTGAAATTCCCGCGCAACAGTCGCACCTCAGTTTCTATGGTGCGGCGGATCGGGATGCAGGTCATTCGTGCTGAAACGCGACACCGTGCAAGAAACTAAATCGCTTGGACAGTTCTTGCCGCACGGTTTCGATGCGATCGATGATCGGTTTTTCCGGCGCCTCGCTGAACTCCGCGCCGCGTGAATTCGGCAGCCACGTCTGGCGACTATCGAATGCGACACACGTATCGTCTTCTGGAAGGACGGGCCACTGGGGGACGTTTGACAAGGCCGGCATCATTTCGGAAACATTGATTTGTTTGCTTCTCCGCGCACAAACGATAATCAGGCATAAGCCAGGAGGGGACTGAAGCCGAAATCGTGTCGCGTCTGATTTGGGTACGCGGAGCCGCGTCATCTCACCCTCCCGAATGACCAAGGCCTGCTCTCTGATTTGCTCTACGCCACGGTCGGCCGAATAGACAAACACGGCGACTTGAGGCAAATCGCGGGGCAGTTTTGCCTCCACCCGTAACAGGTCGTTGTTTGCGATCGGTACTGCGTCGACTAGGTCGGTGAATCGAGCGTACGTTCCACCACTTTGGCCTGCACCTGGCTCCCCCGGTCGCCACTTCGCGACAAGGAAGGAAGCTCGAGGATTGACGGTTGTGCCCGCCGGAGACGTGGAGAAGTGTCGCGACACAGCAACGGAACCGACACCGACAATCAGCAGAAGGCTCGCGGCGGCCAGCCACAACCGGCGATTCGAAGATGATGCATAACGTTCGAGAGCATCGGCCATTTCTCCTGCTGACCGATACCGGGCCGCCGGCTCGGACTGCATTGCTCGTCGACAAATGGCCGCTAATTGTCGGGGAGCTCCTGAGCGTCGCAGGGCAGTTTCGTCCCACTTCGATTCGCTTGCTCGGTCCGCCGCGGTGCGACTGTCTTCCGCGGCGAACGGCGCTTCACCACAGAGCAAGTGATACAGGACGGCCCCCAAGCCGAAGATGTCCGCAGCGGGACCGACCTGGCGTACCGCATTCGGATCCGCATCGAGGAATGCCCGAGCCTGCTCGGGAGCCATGTAATGCGGCGTGCCACCCGAAACTGGATTGTCTGGGCCCGACCAGGCGTCCGCGAGCCGTGCCAGACCAAAGTCGATCAGGATCGGTTCACCATCCTCGTTCACCACAATGTTCTGTGGCTTCAGGTCAAAGTGCACGATACCCCTTCGGTGGGCCGCATCAAGTGCGCGCGCCACTTTCGCCAGTTTGTTGGCAATGTCGCGGCGGTCGAACCCGTTTTCCGAAAATCGCCGCAAATCGATACCTCGAACGTAGTCTAGGACGAGGAAGGGTCGGCCTTCGTGGAAGTCCAGGTCGTGGACCGTGACCAGATTCGGATGCCGCAACTCGGCGAGCATCCGTCCTTCGTCCACCAGCCGTTGCCGCGCCGAAGCGTTGCCCTTTTCGTGCTTCATCAGTTTGATGACCACTTCCCGGGCCAAATGCGGAGCAATGGCGCGATACACGACACCCTGACCGCCTTCCGCAAGCTCGGCGACAATGTGGTAACGGCCAATACTGGCGGGCAGATGTCGTCCATGCCGAAGCCGAAACCGATTCCTGAAGGGAGTCGCGGGCTTTGTTGACTTAGCATCTTCCGAGAGATTCAGCCGCCGAATCAAACCGATTTCGCCCCGCAGCCGCTCGACTCGCAAACTGCACTTTGCGCAGGCTAAGACATGCTGCTCGACCTCCGGGCCGGATCGATCACTCGTGACCAGCACCAGCAGTTCTGCATCCCCCGGACAAGAGAGCTCAGTCATCGCTTAGCTCCTCGTCAAGTTCCAGGCAGCGGGTTCGCACGCGCTGTAACACGCGGGACGCGTTGGCGTAAACCGCATTGACGGTCAGCCTCAATTCCTCAGCCACTTCCGGCGCCGGCTTTCTCTGGAGAATGTGAAGATCGAAACAATCCCAGGTGCGGCCCCTCACTGAATCACGGACCTCAGACAAAACCAGGCTTACAATATGTTCGCGGTGAGCACGGTCCCAGTCGTCCCACACCTCATCGCTGGCGCTAGGCTCGATCTCACCTCTGAGTGGAACCTCATTGATCCCTCGCTGGGTGCGCCGCCACTGGCCGATAACGACTCGCTGCGTGACAGTCTTCAACCACCCCCGGAACCGCCCCCGCTGCCTGCTGTATTGAAACTCCGGTAGCTTTTGCACGCAGATAACCAACACTTCGGCAACTGCTTCGGCCGCCTGTGTGTCATTCAGTCCAAAACGGCGCGCGACGGAGGTCAAGAATGGTTCGTAGATGGCGAAAAACTCCCGCCAACTGTCGTCATCATCTTTGTCGCGTACACGTTCGAGCAGCGAGGGGCGAGTCGTTACCATACCGACGAATATAACTTCGCCGAGAGCATCTGCCAACGGTTTCCCCGTATCCACTGCCTCATTTCGTTCGAAGGGCCCGCAGGCGGTTCGAGAGATACGCCAGCTTACTTGCAGGTCGGCTGGTCTCGTTACGGGGAGGGCTTGTAACTGCAATTGTCACACCCCCTGTCGATAAGAACCCCGATCATTTGGGATACTCCGCTACTGTCTTGTTGTTACGGGACGAACCGATACCTGGAATCACGGTTTCCTATGACGGTCACAACTCCATACGCGGGGGCGGAGAAAGCCTTACACGTTTTTTTCGGCAAGGCTTGCGGCCGGGCCGCCTATCCAGAGGTGAGCGTTTCGCGGGGTGTATTACCGAACCATGGATGCTTTGAACCCCGGCCGCTTCCTCGTAGCATCATGGCCCGACCTAACTTAACTGCCTGGCTCATTGCGCATCTATGAACGGGCCTCGCACTGAACCTCCAGTTTTCCCATTTCCTTGATCCGCTTTTCAGCAGACCAGCCCATCAGCTCCCGTGCCGCACGGTCTTCCACCAACCGTTGACCAGCTACCACCGAGTCGACAACGGTCACCTGAACCGCTCGCTGAAGCTTCCGCAGGCCTCCTTCCTGCCCGGCGTTCCAAGCCGGTTTTGCAGGCCGAGAGAACACACAATTAAACCCGCCAAAGATCGACCGATACGACCTCCGAGGCCGGCAAGATCCCGTCCTCTCCCTGCGGCTCCGCACTTTGTATTCCGCCCATCGCGACGTACTTGTATTCGCGGGATGGTTCCAGCATTCCCGGGGGATTGCAAGAATCGTGTGATCTTGCTGTAAGGGTCGCCCTTTGGACGCCTATCGATAGGTGAGCGGCGAGGGAACCCAGTCACAGAGCCACAGGGGCTCGACCCCCACCCGCACACGCGAAAACCGGCCGATCAACTCAGAAACTGATTTGCCGGTCTTCGCCGATTGAGGCTCCCCTTTAAAGGAGAATTGTGATGTTTCGTCGAAGTCTTGTAGCATTGGCACTGTGCATGTTGGTTTTGGCTCCGCTCGCCCCGATGGCGACCGCCAAGCCGGTAGGAGGTATAAAATATGCTAAGGGCCGCGTTGAAGCTCGATCCACCGACACGTACTCAGTCACCTGCCACGGGGATGAGCCCACGCGGGTCTTTGTTTTCGGAGATGGAGACACTGATCTGGATGTCTACGTCTACGATGCAGACGACAATCTGGTCGGCGCCGATGATGACTATACCGATACGTGCATCGTCATGTGGATCCCACCCAAGACGGGCGAGTTTTCAATCCGAATCAGGAACTTGGGCACAGTCTACAACAATTACACGATTCTTGTTGATTAAGCCGTTGCCCAATGCCCTAACTCAACACACCCCGTCGGGTCGATCCGGCCCGACGGGCTGTGCTCCTTTTTCAGTGACGCAAACACAATCCAGTTCCGCTAGTATTCATCAGAGTACTGATTCAGCAAAAC
>RFIQ01000328.1 GCA_003695565.1 Planctomycetota bacterium
AAACAGCCCTCGTCCGATGAGGGAGTCCCTTTCGGCGAAAGGGACCCATGGCGATGGCTGGGGCCGTGGGATGCGGTTGCTGGCGGGGGAGGGGGAGAGCGGTTGGTACAGAGGGCCGACGGGAGTAGGGGCGTGCTGGACTTCTCACTTTCGCTTGGAGATTGGATTCGAAGCCGCACCCCGGGCCAGTCCATATGGGCTTGGGGGCGTGGTCGAATCCAGGCTTGTTGCTGGGGCTATTTCCCACACAATGCACCATACACTGCTCTCCTGCCACTCGAGCCGGGTTTCGCGATTGTTGCAGTGGGTTATTCCGGCACGATGCACCCGTTGAAACTTGCTTCACCGAGGAACGCTCGATGCACTACGTCGACTTGACCCTGCCCACGCCGGCGGAAAATCTGGCCTGGGAGGACGCGTTGTTGCAGCAGGCCGATTCCGGGCAGTTCCGACATGAGTGCTTGCGGTTATGGGATGCCCGGCAGGTGTTTGTCGTGCTGGGGCGTAGCAGTCGTGCGCGGCAGGAAGTGCATCTGGAAACAGTGGACCGCCAGGGTATCCCGCTGTTGCGCCGCATCACGGGCGGAGCCACGATAGTCGCCGCGCCGGGTTGCATGTTCTACGCCGTAACGCTGTCCCTGGAGAAGCGCCCCGAACTGAGAATGCTCGACCAGGCCCACCGGTTTGTGATGGAACGGATTCGGCAGGCAGTCGGGCGGTTGGGAATCGCAGCGCGGGTCGACGGGAATTGCGACCTCGTGGTTGGGGAGCGCAAGACGAGCGGCAATAGTCTGCGAATCCAACGCAACTGGTTGCTCTACCACGGCACCTTGTTGCTGGACATGGACTTGAGTTGGCCGGACCGGTTGTTGGCGCATCCACCTCGCGAGCCCGCCTATCGCCGTGGCCGCGCTCATTGCGATTTTCTGGCCAACCTGGGGGTTTCCCGCCATGCCCTGGCCGATGCACTTTGCCACGCGTGGCAAGCTGAACCGCTGGCGGAAAACGCGTGGCCGCAGCTCGATTTGGAACCGTTGATCGCAGTGCGCTACGGCAGCCACGCCTGGAATCGATCGCGATAGTGCCGCCGATTCCAACCATGTTGACGTGTGTGAAACGATGCGCGTTTCATGGGCTCGGCTCGGAAGGGCGCGGCGGCGTCTCGTCTGGGATCAGCCAACTCAAGTGGTGGGCAAAGTGAACCCACTGAAGTGCCTGCGCCGTTTGCTTGTCCATCGGTCCGTAAATCGGCGATGGCTGGATTTGCCCTTTGAACGTCTCAAAGCGATCGATTGTCGCCAACAGCCGGCTGACGGCCTGTTGCTCGCCATCAGAATCAGCGCCGCCGCGGACGGTTTCCGGCAGAGTCGGCATGCCGTCCCGCATCCTTTTCTCAGCCAGGATTTGTTTCAACCATGTTTGGCCCCGTGTGGACCGCAACACGGCGAAGACACACCGCACTGCAAGCGGAGCCCGCGGAAAGCCATCTATGGGAAAACCGAGCCAATCGTTCAAATGATTGGCGGTGGTTTCCAGATCCCACTTGCCAGCCGCCTGGTACCCCGACTGCAAACGTGTCAGATCTTCCCGCACCTGCTGCCAGGAATCGAACTGCAACGGCCGCCGTGACGTCATTTCAGTTGCTGACCCTTTCGACGTAATTGCCAGTGCGGGTATCGATCTTGATAACGTTCCCCTCCTTAATGAAACCAGGGACGGTGAACTCCGCGCCGGTTTCGACCGTCGCCGGCTTGGTCACGTTCGTAGCAGTGTCCCCTTTGGCCCCCGGTTCGCATTGCGTGACCAGCAACTCGACATGCGATGGAGGAGTCAATGTAATCGGGTTGCCGTTGAACAACACGATCTGGCACTTCATCCCTTCTTTCAGATATTTCCAGTTCTCGTCCACTTGTTCGGCTGACAATTCGTATTGTTCGTAGGTATCATCCGCCATGAAGACGAATGTGTCGCCTTGCCGGTATAGGAACTGAGCCGTGATTTCCAGGACGTCGGCCGCCTCCAGTTCATCCCCCCCCTTGTAGGTGCGGTCGATTACGGTGCCCCGCAGCAGGTTACGCAGCTTGCACTTGTACAGAGCATTGCCCTTGCCTGGTTTGACAAAGTTCATTTCGATCATCAAGTAGGGATCGCCGTCGATCTGGACCTTCAGGCCTTTACGAAAGTCGCTGGTCTTGTAGGTTGGCACGTTCTGAATCCTCTTCGTCTTCCCAAGTCATATATCTGTTACCGCGCGGTGATGAGGCGAAGGCAAGATACGCCTGGCCGCACCACGGAGTTGCTCGAATTGGACGAGATTCTAATAGCCGCAATCGATTCTGTCGAAGCCAGTTTGACCGCCGACCGGGACTGGCAGCAGAGTCTGCGCGAAGCGGTCCGCAGCGGTCGTCAGTTGTGCCGACTCCTGGGAATCGATCCGCAGATCGCTGGGACCGCAGCCGAAGGAGATTTCCCTGTTTTCGCCCCCCGCGAATTCATTGCACGGATGGAGCCGGGCAACCCCTCCGACCCGCTGCTATTGCAAGTGCTGGCAACGGCCCCCGAGTCCCATCCGGGCGGTGTTGACGATCCGGTGGGAGACATGAGGAGCCTGGCGGCGCCGGGAATGCTGCAGAAATACGCTGGCCGCGCCTTGGTGATCGCTAGCGGTGCCTGTGCCATCCATTGTCGGTATTGCTTTCGCAGGCATTTCCCCTACCAGTCGTCTCCCCCAACCCCGACAGTTTGGCAGGGGTGGTTGCAGCAACTACGGCGAGACCCCAGCATCGAGGAGGTGATCCTCAGCGGCGGCGACCCACTTTCCCTGGTCGATTCTCAATTGAGCAAACTGGTCGCCACATTGAGAGCGATTCCGTCGGTGCACAGGTTGCGGATCCATACTCGATTTCCCGTGGTGATTCCGGCGCGGGTGACCGATTCGCTGCTCGCAGCCCTCAGGACGTGGGAAAGGGGTTTGTTCGTGGTGCTGCATGTCAATCATGCCAACGAGATCGATGCGGAAGTCGAATGGGCAGTGCAGCGATTGCGACGGGCGGGGGCCGTGTTGTTGAACCAGGCGGTACTGCTCCGTGGCGTCAACGACTCCGCCGAGGTCCAGGTCGAGCTATGCCGCCGGCTGGTCAACTTGCAAGTCATCCCCTATTACCTGCACCAGCTCGATCCGGTGCGCGGTGCCATGCATTTCCAGGTCGACGATGCAACGGCCCGGCGAATCTTGGTGGAACTACGCCAGCGACTGCCCGGCTACGCCGTTCCCGAATTGGTTCGGGAGATTCCCGGAGCCCCCTCGAAGACGCCGCTCTAGCCGGGGGCTCCGCCCGCGCTGCGCTCACGCACCACGCAGCGTCCGCGATGCATGCAAACCGCCGAACACGCAAAAAAATTTCGGAACTGGCGTGGAATCGAGCTGGTCGGAATTGCTAGGTTGTTCAGCACGAGTCCATTTCCTTCCCTGTGGCATCGAGGCGACGAGGGTGTTTGCGAAGGGGCGATGGACACTCGAGCGAAGCGTGAACAGGGGGCGACCGGCAGCAGGTCGATTCCCTCGGTGCAGCGCCGGCGCCGGACCTTGGCTGGCTCCCGGCAGCTTGGTTCTCGCCGAACACGGATTTTTTTCTCGCCGGAATCATCTACTGCACTGGACAGAAAGCAGCCCTCGGCGACCAGGGCGGCGAAATTGGAGGTCTGGCGCAATTGATGACGAAGACAACGAGTTGACTGGTTGGAGCGACTGGAAGATTTGCAGCCTGGACACAAGGCTGCCTTTTTTCACTGTTGGGGTAGAGCCGGTCCGAACGATAAGACACATGATGGACAATTCGTGCGGCGCTACCAAGGTTGGCTTGGCTGCGTTGGAAACAGCCGCATCGGTCAGTCGGAAAGAGCACGTCACCGCCAGCCGCGAATTTCGGCCGGCGTGATTCGCTCGGAAAGACAATCGGCGGCGATGTCCACAGCCAAAACTTGACAATACATACAGAACCAATCCCATGGAGGGTGATTGCATGCAAAACGCCAATCGACGTAGTTTCTTGGTCCGTACTTCCGCATTGAGTGGTTCTCTGCTGCTGGGAACGTCCCTGTTGGCTCAAGAACGCCGTGACGGCCTGACCGAGCCCATCGCGCGTACGGCCAAGAACCAACCGACGTTGACGCCTGGTGCTACGCCTCACCCGCTTGATCCGGCTCTCAAGCTGGCATACGCCAGCCTGAACCACATTCGGGCGACGATCCAGGACTATACCGCCATTCTGATCAAACGCGAGCAGATCAACGGCGTATTGGGTGACTACGAATACATGGGTGTCAAGATTCGCAACCGGAAAGTCCGCAACGGACAGATTGTGGTGCCGTTCAGCGTCTACATGACTTTCCTGAAGCCGAACAGCGTTAAGGGTCGCGAAGTCATCTATGTCGAGAACCAGAACGACGGCAAAATCATTGCCCACGAAGGTGGCATGAGTGGTCGGTTCCTTCCCACTGTCATGCTCGAGCCCGATGGCGCACTGGCCATGCGTGGCCAACGTTATCCGATCACCGATCTGGGGATCGAGAACCTCGTTGTGAAGTTGATCGAAAAGGGGGAACGCGACAAAGCCAACGGAATGTGCAATGTGCAATTCCACCAAGGCGTGAAAGTTGGTGGTCGGCCATGCACGTTGTTGACCGTAACGCACGATGACCAGCAACCCTACTACGACTTCCACAAAGCCCAAATCTTCATCGACACCGCCTTGAACATTCCCATCCGGTACTGCGCCTACGATTGGCCTAAAGTCCCCGGTGGGGAACCCGAAGTGATCGAGGAATACACGTATCAGAACATTCGATTGAACGTCGGTCTCTCCGACAAAGATTTCGACCGGGAGAATCCCAAGTACAATTTCTAGCATCGCCGTCGACGCGTCTATGGTCCATCGGCACGGATCAGCAGTGCTGCGTGTGAAGTGCGTCGGATTGTCCCGCCGTTCAGCCCATTCAGGTGGCCAACTCCACCGCCTCCATCGACGCCCGCCCTATTTTGGGCGGGCGTTTCGTCATTTCTGTTTGAGTACGCGGCTGGGCATGAAGACCAACCGCGACGCATCCGGTGGGTTTCCAACCCGGCTCACTCGTACTACGATGCGATCGGGCCGCAGCACGCGGAGGGGGACATCCACGCGGGGCTGAATTGCCGGATTTGCCTGTCCGGCAACGGCGGCGCCCGATGCCGCGTTTTAGTTTCTTTCAGCAGTGGAGCGAACGTCCCTTTTCTCAGCTAAGCCGCTTGCGCCGACCGCGTAACGCGCTTCCAACGACCAATTGCTCGCCTGCCTGCCGCTTTCGAACCCCATGATGACCACTGAATGAAAATGACCGCTGATTCCCAGCCAAAACACGACTCGTTCCTGCTCGTTTCGTTCGGCGGCCCGGAAGGCCGTGAGGACGTGATTCCTTTCCTGGAGAATGTCTTGCGAGGCAAAAACGTCCCGCGAGCCAGGATGTTGGAAGTTGCCGAGCACTACTATCACTTCGAGGGTGTCAGCCCAATCAATGATCAGAATCGCGCGCTGCTGGCTGCGTTGGAGGCCGAGTTTCGATCCGCCGGTATCGATCTGCCGCTGTACTGGGGCAATCGCAATTGGCATCCGATGCTCAAGGACACGCTGGATGAGATGTGGAAGGCGGGGCACCGCCATGCCTTGGCCTTCTTTACCAGCATATTTAGCTCCTATTCGGGTTGCCGGCAGTATCGGGAGAACATTGCTCAGGCTCGTCAGGCGTTGGAAGGTCGGGCGCCGCGTGTGGACAAGCTTCGCAATGCGTTCAACCACCCCTTGTTCATCGAAGCGGTGGCGGACCGCATCGTCGAAGCGACAGCCAGTCATTGCGGCCAGGCGGACACGGCTACAGTAGTTCTCTTCACGGCCCACAGCATCCCCATCGCGATGGCGCAGCACAGCCCGTATGTTGCTCAGTTGCAGGAATCAGCATCGCTGGTTGCTGAACGGCTGAACATCGAGCGATGGGAAGTGGTTTACCAGAGCCGCAGCGGTCCGCCTGCGCAACCGTGGTTGGAACCGGATGTCGTGGAGCGGGCGCGAGAGCTGGCCGAGCGCGGCGCACGTCGGCTGGTGGTCGTGCCGCTGGGTTTCGTTTCCGATCACATCGAAGTCCTGTTCGATTTGGATACGGAACTGAAGCAGGAATGCGACCGGCTGGGGGTCGAAATAGTGCGTGTACCGACCGTTGGCACACACCCCAGCTTCGTCCGAATGATTCGCATGCTGGTGCAGGAACGGCTCGACCCCTCCCAACAGCGCCCCGCCATCGGGCGGCTTCCCGCGACCCCCGATGAATGCCCCGCCGATTGCTGTCTCTACCCGCGTCCGGGGATCGTTTCGCATTCTGTTGAGCCCTGATGCCTGCTATAATCGGCCCGCTGGGACGAGCCCCAATGGGATTCCCATCGCCCTGTCCGGCCGGCAGGCAGTGATGCTGGAAACAGCCGCTGCGGGCCACTGCGAGAACGACGATAGCCTCTGCAAGAACGACGATTCATGACAGCTTCGACAAACGCCTTGCCTGCCGATCGTCCTCAAAGCACGCGGGAGACGGTGGAATCGATCATCGTCGCCTTTATTTTGGCATTTCTGTTTCGTGCGTTCGTGGCCGAGGCATTTGTCATCCCCACCGGTTCCATGGCTCCTACCCTGATGGGTGCCCATAAGGATTTGGTCTGCCAGCATTGTGGCATGCAGTACCAGGCCAGTGCCAGCAGCGAGTTCGATTCGGATACCGGGGCCTTGACCGACCAGAAGACCGTCGCCAGCACCTGTGCGAATTGCCGAGGTCTCAACAAATACGATTTCCGTCACAATCCCAATCACGCCACGTTTTCGGGCGATCGCATCCTGGTCAGCAAATTCGATTACGTGTTCGGGGAGCCGCAACGCTGGGACGTATTCGTTTTCAAGTATCCCCGCGAGGCCCGCATGAACTACATCAAGCGGTTGGTCGGATTGCCCAACGAGCAATTGCAGATCCGTGAAGGAGACGTATACGTGCGATCCCCGGGTCAGTCGGACTGGGCGATCGCGCGCAAGCCGCCGCGCAAGATCCGCGCCATGCGGCGGGCGGTATTCGATACCAAGTACATGCCATCCGATCTGGCGGCGGCTGGATGGCCCGGACCATGGCACCCCTGGCCGGCGCCGCAGGGAGACGCGGGCCCATGGCGGATCGAGCAAACCGCATCGAGTTGGCAGGCCGACTTGGCCGCGCACGATGCGCCCAGTTTCCTTCGCTACTTTCACAAGATCCCAACGGACGACCAATGGCAGGCCGTTGAGCAGGGGCGGAAGCTGCCTCCGATCGATCCCTACAGCTCGCGTCTGATCACGGATTACCTGGCATACAACTCGCGGTACACGCTCACCTCGGCCGATGCACTGTTTGAATTGCGGCAATCGCGGGTGGATAGGTTCCTGCCTCCTTTGCTGCGCCGCGGGCCTCGTTGGCAGTTGCCGGAATCGGTGCCCGACGAGCAGACTGCCTTGGATGTCGCCCTCGAGCGTGGGTTGCGCGTCCAATCGGGATATCCATCGCCCCCGGATGGATTGCATTGGGTAGGTGATCTGTGCGCCGCGTTCGATGTGGAGGTCAGCGGCTCGTCGGGAACTTTGATGGTCGACCTGGTCGAATTTGGGATCCATTTCCGCTGTGACATTGACGTGGCCACTGGCCGGGCGACGCTCCGCGGGCTGGACGGCGAAACCGCATTGCCGATATTCGGTGATGCCACGGCCGCCCAAGCCCAAACGCCGATCAAGGGACCGGGCCGCCATCGCATCGAGATGGCCAACTTCGATGATCAGGTGGTCGTTTGGATCGACGGCGATGTGGTCGAGTTCGATACTCCCACGACCTTCGACTCGCATCGTTTTCGCACTGCGGAACACCGCCGTCCGCACTGGACATCCGCCGATCCGATGGATGCGGCCCCTGTCGGGATCGGGGGCCAGGGGCTGACCATGCGCGTGCATCGGGCCCAGGTATTTCGGGATGTTTATTACATCGCGATTCAACGAATCGCAGGTTCCAATCAGCACAGCGCGTTGGCCTTCACCGACTACATGATGGACGGTGCTTACTACGCCGCGCGCGCCGATGTCGTGCCGGATGCGGCCGTGCGAGCAACGTTGCGTTCGGACAGCGAGGCGGTCGCAGCAGTGTACGCCCATCCGGAGTGGTGGTCCAAAACCGTCTTGTTCAGCTTGCGCGGTATGCGTGAATTCAAATTGGATGAAGCCGAGTATTTTCCGATGGGAGATAATAGCGCGGAGAGTTCTGACGCTCGCGCATGGACGGGTCATCATTATGTGGAACAGCGTTTTCTCCTAGGTAAAGCATTGTTGATCTTCTGGCCGCATACTTGGAATACGCCCGTTCCGTACACTCCGAACTTGCAACGAATGCGGTTGATTCGATAATTGCAAGTCCCTGCACCCGAATGGAGTCGATTCGAAATGAACGTTCTCGAAGTCAAGGGATTGGAGAAGACGTACGGCCGGCGCAAGGTCGTCAGCGGCGTCAGCATGGTTGTCGGCCAGGCTGAAATCGTCGGCCTGCTCGGTCCGAATGGTGCGGGGAAGTCGACCAGCTTCAAAATGACGTGCGGGATTGTCAAACCGGATCGCGGCAATGTCTACCTGTCGGACATCGACGTGACTCGCTGGCCCCTGTACCGTCGAGCCGCCGAAGGCGGCATGGGGTATCTGGCGCAGGAGTCCAGCGTCTTTCGCAAACTGACAGTGGAACAAAACATCTCGGCGCTCTACGAACTGTTGGGAGTTGCCCGGCGGGAACGGAAACGCCGGACCAACGATCTGTTGGAACAATTTGAAATCGCCCATTTGCGTAAGAGCAAGGCGGCCAAACTTTCCGGCGGCGAACGCCGCCGGCTGGAAATCGCTCGGTGCCTAGTTTCGGAACCGAGAATTATCATGCTGGACGAGCCGTTCGCGGGCATCGATCCGATCACCGTGCAACACATTCAGGAGATCATTTTTCGCTTGCGAGAACAGGGGATCGCCATCCTGATTACCGACCATGCCGCGCGGGAGATTTTGCAGACGGTCGACCGCTGTTACGTCATCAGCAAAGGACAGGTGTTGTGCCACGGGACCCCGTTGGAAGTCTTGCAGCATCCGGAGGTGCGCCGGGATTACCTGGGAGACATTGGAGACGAGTCGATTCTGAATTCGGCGCGCCAACGAGGTGGAACCGGCGCGGAAGCAAACGCCCGGTCGGGTAGTCCAGATCGCGTGCCTGACGGCCCGGTTGGCCGCCCGCGTTCCGCTCCAGTTCCCGCCCCACGCAGCCGCACCGCAGCACGACGCCGCGTCACCGATGTGTGACCGGTCGGTGCGTGCGGCTTGGCACGATTCCTGCAAATCAGTATGTTGAAGTCCAGCAGAGGCGCCCCAGTGATGTGCGGGTAGCCTCCGCAGTGAATAGATGGTGTTCGAGGCGCAACGCTCGTCCTGCGGCGCGCGGGACCCGAAGAATCCTTTTGCAAGACAAATCAAGTTGGTGAGTCCTCCGCAACTCAATATCCGAACTGCATCCCTGGTGGGGAACCAGGCCCAATCCGTCCGCGATTGTTTGTGGGCGGAACGCGAGGCGCGATTGCTGGCATCGTACGCCATGCATTCTCGCGACTCGCAAGGGCGGCGGTATGGCGAACCGCTGCATCGGTACCGCAGCCCGTATCAGCGGGACCGCGATCGCATTTTGCACAGCGCTGCGTTTCGGCGGCTGAGCGGCAAGATGCAGGTCTTTACTGGGGATATGGGCGATTACCATCGCACGCGTCTAACCCACACGCACGAAGTCGCCACGATTGCACGGACGGTGGCCCGTGTGTTGCAACTGAATGAGGATCTGGTGGAGGCCTTGGCACTGCTGCACGACATCGGGCACCCACCCTTTGGGCACAGCGGTGAAGAGGCTCTGGACGAGTGCTTGCAGAACCATGGCGGTTTCAGCCATAACGAGTTTGCCATCGTATTGGCCGAGGAGCTGGAGACTCGGTACACGTCGTATCCTGGATTGAATCTGACACGCGAAGTGCTGGCCGGCCAGAATTTTCGCATCACCCACGCGGCTGATGAAGGGAGTCTGGCTCCGCTGCTGGAAGTGCAATTGGTGGATCTGTGCGACAGCATCGCCTACACAGCGCACGATGTGGACGATGCACTGGTGCTGGGGCTGATCCAGTTCGATCAACTGGGCGGTTTGGACCTGGTACGGCGCGCCGAAGGGTGGAAAGGGGAGCCGCCGGCCCCCTCGGCTGAGGCTCGTCGCAAGGCATTGGTCCACAGCTTGATCGACGTGCAAGTCGCTGACCTGCTCGAAGTGGCGATGGAAGATCTGGGGCCGCTGGCAGGCATGGATACTTTGGCCGTGCGGCAGTTGGGCATCACCTTGCACCTTTCACCGACGCTAGCCTCCGAACGCGAACAGTTGCGACAATTCTTGTTCGACAACGTTTATCGCCATCCCGATCTGGTCGCTGTTCGCACGAAAGCCCGACGGCGAGTCCAGGCCTTGTTTCATCATCTGGTGCACCAACCGGAACGCCTGCCTCCTCGATTCGTCGACCGCGCCCAGTGCTCAGGGATCGAAAAGGCGGTGGGGCATTATATTGCTGGAATGACCGATCGCTTTTGCGACACCGTCTACGAGAACCTCATCGAACTGGGGCACGCCGCAGCTCCCGACTGGTAGTCGGACGTTCCCTGGAATGCATCACCCATTGCGCGCATCGCCAGGGCTCGCCACGGGGCACTACACGGGCCCGCAAGGCGTTGGCTTGCGTTTTCGTAGGGATTCAATGGGGGCATCGACCGTGGGCTACAATGATTTCAAGCCAGCCGAATGGTGCCCTGGTCGCGACGTTTTGCTGCACGCCGATCCGGACGCTGGTGTTGCAACGATTTCGGTTGCCGCGATGGTGCCGGCGGCACCAAGCACCAAGGATTTGCTCCCCCGCACGGAAATGCAATTTCATTGAAAGGAAATACCGCATGGTCGGGAATGCTGCCTCCGTGACAATACCGCCAGACGTCGTGGCTGCCAAACGAATTGTTCACCTCCTGGGCGGCGTATTCATGAGTATGTGCCTGAGTGCGGTAACGCCGGCTTTGGGCAAGGACTACATTGTGACGCTGGCGGGCGGGTATAGCCCCAAAGGAAATCAAGCGTCGTTGGAAGCCAACGTGTTGTTCTTCGAGCAGGTCCTGGCGCGCGTCTACCACCAGCCGATAGAACACACGATCTTCTTTGCGGACGGCGACGACCCGTCGGCGGATGTCCAGTACTCGGTGACGCCTGAACAGTCGGGCCAGCCGGCCACCGACCTGCTGCGGCAAATCCTGGGGGGCGGGCGATCCAGCCCAAGGGTGGCTTATCGCAACCACGAAATCGAGGCGGTGCACGACCGACTGCATCCGAATCCCATTCGTGCTCGGTTGGAGGAGTTGAGCCGCCGGATGGATGCGGGAGATCGATTGCTCCTTTATGTAACGGCTCATGGCAGTGCAGGTCGTGAGGAAGATCCGTTCAATACGACCATCGACTGCTGGGACGATCGCCGCATCACAGCGCGGCAATTGGGGAAGTGGCTGGACAAGCTGCCGCCGGACTGTGCGGTGGTCATGGTCATGGCGCAATGCTACTGCGGTGGCTTTGCCCGCACGGTGTTCAAGGACCTGGAGGTGGACCGCGGACCAGCGACTCCGCTGCGGATCGGCTTCTTTGCGCAACAACATGACCGCGCCGCCGCCGGTTGCCGACCTGACATCAGCAACGATCGGGAATTCAGCAGTTATTTCTGGGGAGCGCTAGTGGGACACACGCGGAACGGCCACCGGATGGTCGACGGCGATATCGACGGGGATGGGCGCATTTCACTGGCAGAAGCCTTCGCCGTCGCGTTGGTCACGTGCGACACCATCGATGTACCCTTGCGCACTTCCGATGTCGTGCTGCGAAGCTACAGTCGAATACCGGATTACGAACTGCCTGGGCAGAACACCGGCGATGAGAAGCAACGGTTGAGCAAAGCGCTGCGTGAACTGGCCAGCGATGGTTCCGTCGAAGGAGTTCCGCCCGCACCTGATTCGTCCTCCGAGACGTCAGCGAAAAACGTTGCAGGCGATGAAGCGCCGCCAAGCGTGGAGGATGCGAGCGAAGCCGATAATTCTGCCGCCGCCGGCCTCGATCGATTGGCCGACCAACCGGAATTGGCTCGGCTGGAGGGATCGATCGAATCGCTTATCGAGGGCGTTTCCCCCGAGCTGGCCTTTGCGGTCCGCGGGTTGTGCGAACAAACGGAGGTGTCCGGCGCAGAGTCGTTCGAACAATTCGTGTC
>RFIQ01000329.1 GCA_003695565.1 Planctomycetota bacterium
CATCTCGTACAACACCCCTTCGGCCTTGATGCGGATGCGGAACTCGTCTTCGAATGGCTCGAAGTGGATGTCGCTGGCATGATCCTTGATGGCCAATAACAACACCATGTTCAACAACTTGCGCACCGGTGCGCTATCGGCCAACGCCTCGGCATCGGTCAGGTTGAACGCCCCCTCTTCAAATGCACTGGCCGCCTGAGCCAACTCTTCGTCGGAGCTCAAATCGGCAATGATTTTCTCCAGCGAATCGACGTCCGAGGAATAGTATTTGTCGATCGCGGCCTGAATATCACGCTCGGTGGCGACCACCATCCGGATGTCGTAACCAAGGAACGTCCGCAATTCGTCCTGGACTGTCAAATTCTGCGGATCGCAAGTGGCCACAGTGAGCGTGTTGCCATCGAACTTCACCGGCACAATACGATACATCTGTGCCATCGTCTCGGTGATCTTGTCCAGCACGTCGGGAGGCAAGGTGACCTCGGACAACTGGACCGTTTGCATGTTCAGTTGCTCGGCCAGCGCCGTAGCCAACTGATCATCGGTGATCAACCCCATGTCCTCAGCGATGCGGCCCAGCAGCGCACCGGGACGCTGCTGCTGCTCATCCAGGATCACCTCCAATTGCTCGTCGGTGATGAACCCGAGGTCCACCAGAATCTGGCCAATTTTTCGAACTACCACGCTATTTCGACCTCACAGTAACTTCTTCTGTTTGCCAACCGGCGCCATCGGCACGATGCCGGGATCCGAACGTGCGGTTCCCTGCTGAGCCCTGGCCCCGTCAATCCTCATCTTCGTCCGTTTCCTCGTCCAACAATCCGCGACGCGCATTGACGATTCGCTTAGCCAAATCGTCCGGTCGGTGCGCCTTGGCCAGCACATCCTCGACAGTGCAAATGCCGTCCGCCCACAGCTTGAACAACGCATCGTCCATCAAGTTCATGCCAAACTTGGCACCCGTCTGAATCGCCGAATTGATGCGGAATGTCTTGTTCTCGCGAATCAAGTTGGCGATCCCCGGGGTGACGACCAAAACCTCGTACGCCGCCACCCGACCACCGCCGATGCGGGGCAACAGAGTCTGGGCCACGACCCCCAACAAAGCCGTGCTCAACTGAGTACGAATCTGGTCCTGCAGGTTGCCGGGAAAAGCATCGATGATTCGGTTGACCGTCCCCTGCGCGCTGTTGGTGTGGAGCGTACCGAACACGATGTGTCCGGTTTCGGCGGCCGTGATGGCAGCACCGATCGTTTCCAAATCCCGCAACTCGCCCACCAAGATCACGTCCGGATCCTGCCGCAACGCACGCTTGATAGCCTCGGCGAAACTCGGCACATCGACCCCTACCTCCCGCTGGTTGATGGTCGACTTCTTGTGATCGTGATAGAACTCGATGGGGTCCTCGATCGTGATGATGTGCAGGTCGTGGTTCTCGTTGAGAAAATTGACCAGGCTGGCCAGCGTCGTACTCTTGCCGGACCCGGTCGGCCCGGTCACCAGCACCAACCCGCGCGGCCGCTGCACCATGTCCACGACCGATTGGGCCAGCCCCAACTGCTCCGGCGTCAGCTTCTCGTTGGGAATCTGCCGCAGCACCATCGAGATGAAACCGCGCTGCTTGAACACCGAGACGCGGAACCGAGCCTGTTCGCCAAATGCAAACCCGAAGTCCGCGCTGCCGGACTCCTGCAACTCCCGCTGACAGCGCTCCGGCGTGATGCTCTTCATCAACGCCACCGTGTCGTCGGGCTCCAGGACCTTCGTATCCAGCTTTCGCATGCGCCCGTGCAAACGAAATACTGGCGGTTGGCCTACGACGATGTGGATATCGCTGGCCCCTTGCTTGACGCAAGCCTGCAAGAGTTTGTCGATTAATACGGTCATGGACGATCCATTCCATGTCTGCGAGGGTTAAACGCAACACAACGAATATCAATCCTGCATTCCAACTGGCCTACCCCGACCGATTCCCGACGCCGCAACAAACGAGCCTTCGGTCGCCCCGGGGAGCGGACCTTCGCCCGTCGGCTCGGCCGTGCAGGACGGCCCCCCACAGCGAAGCATGCTGCCGTTTACAGTCGCAGGGTTCGTGCGCACAAAAGTGAATCAGGACCGGGTTTCGCGTGATAGATAAGAAAAAATCCAAAGTAGATACAGAACAAGGAGAAAGGGTGATTATTGATATTGATAAAGTGCGGTAGGTTATTGCACGGGGTGGTCGATCATCCACTTTGAAAAGGTTGCAAGGTACGCCTAATTGTCGACTGCAACCAGGGCTGCCGATGCGCTAAGCAGTGTCCTGCCGTCCGCCGCGGCTGACGGGGTATTCTATGTCGGTATGTTCATCCCGGGCGAATCCCAGCCAGCAATGTTGGCTGGCCCGCACTGCACCATCAGTACCATCAGTGCCACTGGTCCCCCTCGCAGTAGTACCGCGCGCCGCGCCACGTTTCCGGATCAGGTCGCCGCCGCCGGTTGAGCGCCATCCCCTACGAATTCGCGGAAGACGATGGGCAAAGCCAGCTCATCCTGCTCGGTTCGCTTGGCAACCCGATATACCTCTTCGAGGGTCGTCAGCCCCTTGAGCGTCTTGCGAATTCCGTCGCAATAAAGCGTGGTCATTCCCTCGGCGATCGCCTGTTTGGCGATATCCACCGTCGTTTTCCCCTGAAACATCATCTCTCGGATCTTGCTGCTTACCACCATCAGCTCATATATACCCATCCGTCCGCGGTACCCCGTTTTCTGGCAATAACCGCAGCCCTTGCCTTTCACAAAGGTTGCCGCCTCGGCCACTTCCAGAGGAATCCCGGCGTCGGCCAGCACGGCTTCACTGGGCTTGAATACCGTCCGACAACGCTTGCAAACCGTTCGCACCAACCGCTGCCCCAACACCGCCACAACCGAGCTTGCCACCAGGTAGTTGGGTACCCCCATGTCCACCATACGTGTAACAGCACTGGGCGCATCGTTCGTATGCAGTGTACTAAAAACCAAGTGTCCAGTCAAAGAGGCCTGGATACCCATCGATGCCGTTTCCGTGTCTCGCATTTCGCCGACCAGGATGATGTTCGGCGCTTGGCGCAACATCGATCGGATGATGCGCGCGAAGTCGAGGCCGATGTTATGCCTCACCTCGACCTGATTGATGCCCGGCAAGTAGTACTCGACAGGGTCCTCAGCGGTGATGATCTTGCGGTCTGGCCGGTTCATGGTGTTCAACGCAGCATACAGGGTAGTGGTTTTCCCTGATCCGGTTGGTCCGGTGACGAGGATAATACCGTTGGGGCGTTTGATCATGCGCGTAAAGATCTGGAAATCCCGCTCGGCCAACCCCAATTGCCGGATACCGACTTTGATGTTGTCTTTGTCCAGCAATCGCATCACGGCGCTTTGCCCGTGATTGGTGGGGATGATGCTGACGCGCAGATCCAACTCCTTTTCCCCCACCGTGATCTTGATCCGGCCGTCCTGAGGCCGCCGCCGCTCGGCAATGTCCATATTGGCCAGAATCTTGATGCGGGAGAGAATCGCCCCCAGCAAACGCCGCGGGGGACTGTCCCGTTCGACCAAAATGCCATCAATTCGATATCGGATGCGAACTCGATCCTCGAACGGTTCGACGTGGATATCCGACGCCCGGAGCTGTACGGCTTCTTGGATCATCAGGTGGACCAAGCGCACGACCGGTGCGCTGGACTCGTCCACACCTTCGTCCTCGCTGAGGCGGTCTTCAGCCGTTTCGGTGAAATCGATCTGCGTATCGGTGAATTCCTGCAGGATCGAGTCGGCCGATTCCCCTTCGACTTGTCCGTAGTACCGGTTGATGGCTTCCTGGATGGCTTCCCGCGGAGCCAAGGCGGTTTCCACTTTGCGATTGAGGATGAATCGCAGTTTTTCCACGGTCTCCAAGTCGAACGGGTCGCTGACCAGTACATGCAGCACATCATCTTCGTCTTTGTAGGGGATGATGCTGTTTTCTCGCGCCACCGACTCGGGGACGAGCTGGATCACCTCGTCGGGAATGCGGATCTCGGATAGATCGATGAATTTCAGCTTGTGAAACTCGGCCAGGGCCTTGTAGACGTCATTCGGCTCGACGTACCCCAACTGGATCAGTGCTTCGCCGATGGGCATATCGTTGTCGCGCGCCACCGTGGTGGCTTCAGCAATTTGGTCCATGCTGACCAGTCCGCGGCGCAACAGCAGATCCGTAAAGTCGCGCATGGGTTGGTCCATGTTGATCTCCTTCAGCATGTTGAGAGGGGGCTGGGGGGACGGCACCCTAAATCCGTTTGGTGTCAGGGCACAGCGCCAGCCAGCATTCTATCGAACCACGCGGGCCCACGTTATTCAGATGAGGATTCTACACCATCATCTTGACTGGTGCGCGGCGCGTTTGTCAATGATTTTGGCCTGGGGTTTGCTCTTCTTGATCTTTGTGCGCGTCCGCAGGCTGGCGGTTCCGATGCCGCACGGTCGCGGTTACCGAGATCCCCAGAAATACAGCCGTCAAGGGGATGGCACCCCAGAGGACCGCCGCCGCCAAGCGCTCATGCCACAGCGGGTCGACTTCGGCCAACACCAATAAGCACAGATAGATGACGAAGTAGGCGAGCAGCATGGCGCCTTCGGCCCGTGTGATGATACCCCACGAAAAGAAGATGGGCAGACACACCAGCGCGACCAGCATGGCAACCGGAATATCGAATGCCAAGGCATCGGACGACACGGCGATTCCTTCTGGGGCGACCAGCGCGCTGAGCCCCAAAACGGACATGATGTTGAACATATTGCTCCCCACCACGTTGCCCACGGCAATATCCCGTTGCCCACGCATGCTGGCCACCACCGAAGTGACCAGCTCCGGCAGGGACGTGCCGATGGCGACGATGGTCAAGCCGATAACCAGTTCGCTGACGCCCAGGGTTTTGGCCACGATCACCGAACCGTCGACCAGCCAATTGGCCCCCAGCACCAGGAACGCCAACCCCCCGACTACGAAACAGACCTGCAGTAAGATGCCCTTCATCCCGGTCACCGGTCGCGGAACCTCTTCGACAAACTCGGCGGCAATCGCCACCGTGTCCTGACGGCTCTTGCGGATCGAATAGACCAGGTAGGCGACCAACGCCAGAAACAAAATGCCTCCCTCGACTCGGTCGAGCAGGCCGTCCCGCGCAAACCACCACAGGGCCGCCGTGGCCAGAATCATCAATGGAACATCCAAACGAATGAGCTGGCTTTGGACCACCAAGGGACAGATCAGAGCCGACAGTCCCAGGATCAACAACACGTTGCAAATATTGCTGCCGACAACGTTGCCAACCGCCAGATCGGGGACGCCTGAATAGGCGGACGCCACGCTGACGCCCAACTCCGGTGCACTGGTACCAAAGGCCACGACGGTCAGGCCGATCACCAGTGGCGAAACGCGCGCTGTGGCCGCCAGGGCCGCCGCGCCGCGGACGAGGAATTCTCCCCCCACGACCAGCAGACCGAAGCCGCCCAAAATCTCGCCCGTTACTACTGCCGCATGCGCCACGTGACCGTCATCTCCTAACGAGGGCGAAACCGTGCTTGCCCCATCCGGCTGCCGCGACGGAGTTGGCTCCAGTTCGTGTCTCCTCAACCAACCCGCCGTGCCAGCCCACGAAAGGTCCGGTCCACCCAGGTTTGCCTTCGCTCGGACCGGATGCAAAGCCTGTCAACATAGCCCTCGGGCCGCAATGCCGCCAGAGCCCTCGACGGAATCCCATGTGCACGCGACCACCAGCGTCCGTCAGCGGTCGAGCCCCCACTGGCTACCGGCTCCGGAGCAAGACCTGCCGGGCCGGTCCCGGCTGCCAGGCCGACAGCCCGACCATGGCTGAAACAGCAGGAGGCGAAGGACGTTGGACATCAAACGCGAGAGTGGACATCAAACGCGGGACTCCCGGTCGCGGACAAGCGGTACGCAAGCTAGAATCGGTCTGCCGTAGGTTCGTCGGCAATTCTGAGTCCACCCACCAGGCTATCTGCATAGGAAATTCCCGCTGCATGCTCTCGCTCCGCTCTGTTGAATCCATGTGTCCAGCATTCGTTCGATCGTGGCTCCTGACCGCCGGGGCTTGGTGCCTGATGATTTGGCCTGGAGCGGCCTGGCCCCTGTCCCTGTTGGCCCAACAACAGGAGTACCCGCTGCCCCCAGAGGCCGTGCGGCAACCGGGAACTCCGGTCGGAGTGATCCAGGGACCGTTTCCTCTGGCCAGCCAGATCTATCCCGGCACGCAGCGCGACTACTGGGTATACGTCCCAGCGCAATACGATGCCCAAAAACCCGCCTGCGTGATGATCGTGCAGGACGGGCTGAACCGCGCTGAGGGGTGGAAGTTGCCGGAAGTGATGGACAACTTGATTCACACCGGTGAGATGCCGGTCACCATCGGCGTGTTCGTCAACCCCGGGGTGGTCCCTCCCGCGACCGAGCACGCCCAACCACGATTCAATCGAAGTTTCGAGTACGACTCACTGGGTGATCGCTATGCCCGTTTTCTGCTGGAGGAACTGCTGCCGGCGGTATCCAAGGATTACAACTTGAGTACCAATCCGAACGACCGAGCACTGGCCGGGGCCAGCTCCGGAGCCATCTGCGCATTCAATGCTGCGTGGGAACGTCCCGACGCGTTTCGCCGGGTACTCAGCACGATCGGAACCTATGTCGGCCTGCGAGGGGGGAATCAGTTGCCGATGCTGGTGCGGCAGACCGAGCCCAAGCCTTTGCGCATTTTCTTGCAAGATGGCAGCAACGATTTGAATATCTATGCCGGGGACTGGTGGGTGGCGAATCAAGACATGTACTCGGCGCTGAAATGGGCGGGCTATGATGTCCAACACGCGTGGGGCACGGGAGGCCACGATGGAAAACACGCTGCCGCCATTATGCCCCAGGCGCTGCGGTGGCTGTGGCGCGATTGGCCAGCGGAAATACCCACCCCGGACCCTCAGAAATCGGCTCGGCGCATCGATGTGCTAATTGGCGGGCAGACGTGGCGCGAGGTCAGCAGTGGTCATGAAATCATCGAAGGCCTGGCCAGCAATGCGGCCGGAGAAGTCTTCTTCTGCGATGCCAAAGCCGGCAGACTGTACCAGGTGACATTGGATGGAAAAACGCGACTGGTGGGAGATCAAGTCGGACGGCTTACCGATCTGGACTTTGGACCTCAGGATCAACTGCTGGCTATCCGAGACGGTAACACCATCGTGTCTGTCGATGCGGGGGGGGCGGTTCGGCCGCTACTTCAGGGTGGGCATTTTGCTAGCCTGGTGGCGTTGCCCAATGGTTTGCTGGCGATCGACGATGCGAAATCGGAGGCAGTCGCCGTGGACTATGACGGCACTCAGCGGCTGAGCAGTTCATTGCCGACCGGAGTGGCCGACCTGGTCCTCACGCCCGACCATGCCTTCGTGCATCTCGTTGCGCCCGGTCGACAGATGACCTGGCACGCGCGGTTGCGACCGGATTCGCTGCAGTTGGAATTCGTGCAGGATTTTGGCTTCTTACATATGCCCTACGGTTCCGGACGCAGCGGTGCATCGGATGTAGCCATGGATGACCAAGGGCACGCCTATGTGGCTTCGGCGGTTGGCGTGCAAGTGCTGGACCAGTTGGGCCGCGTGAACATCACACTGTTGGGGCCATCGCGGGCACCGGTAGTGTCTATCGCCTTCGGCGGTCCCCAACGCGACCATTTGTTCGCCACCGACGGGGGGCGCGTCTTCGCTCGGCAATTGAAAGCGCGGGGAGTACGATCCTGCGACCCACCTACGCAACCACCACGACCGCGGCTCTAGCATCACCCGGCGAGCAGAGATGCGCCGAAGCCGACAGAGGGGTCGCGCCGCACTCGGCACCATGGGGACGGCAGGTGCCCAGTGGCCCACTCACGCTGCTTGGCGATTGCTTTCAAAGGCGATTTGGCGGTAGGCCAGCATCAGCTCGTAAAGATCGCGTGATACCATAATCGTCTCATCGGCAAAATCGTCCAACCACGCTCGATTGGTGCGCGCGGCATGCAACAGAATCGCCAAGGCATCACCTGCCGCGACAGGGACCCGGTCCTCGCGCATCCGAGCGGCCGATGCCTGGGCCTGGGAAAAGGGAATCGTGCTCGCAGCCGTCGGCTCCGCCGAAAACGCCTCGCGCCTCAACATAGTCGCTCCTAGAACATCATGCTGTGGTAGTCCTTTACCAACAAGCCTCTCATCGGCAATGGCAGAGTTTACCGATTACAGAATTTGGCGCGATTTTGCGTTTTTTTCACTTGCCCCTCGAAAGCAGGGCCCCGTGTGTTTGACACCCCTGGCGAGAGAGACTACGGTACACGTTTCGCGGTTCACGCCCCGCGAAGCGCCATCCGCGATGCTTTGAGCTAATCTACTCCAACTCCAGCCGGCACGAAATCGTGCGACGCACAAGGGGGCAAGCGATGTACTTGCGAATGAAGTTAGGCGGATTGGTATTCCTCCTGGTTCTGGTCAGCGGCTTGCCGGCGCGAGCCGGGATCACGTTTAACGTGACGTTTGACGACGTGACATCCAATACCGGAGTGGGTTTCGACGATCCGACCGACGGTGCCACGCGCCGCAATACGTTCAGCGCGGTGCTCGGCTACATTGACAGCGTGCTGGACCACAACGGGACTTTGGACATTCGCGTGCGCGCATCGGAAACCGATGGCGGAGGTTTTCTTGCAGCGGCCGGGCCGTTCTTCTCCACGGCCACGGGATTTCAAAACGGTTCGGCATTTACGCACATCACTACCGGTGTGGATCCCTTTGCCAGTGTGGCCGACATGGAGGCGACGTTTGATTTCGGATTTGGCTGGAACAATGGGCTGGGAGATCCCAGCGGAAATTTGCGATCTGTACTCCGTCGCGCTCCACGAAG
>RFIQ01000003.1 GCA_003695565.1 Planctomycetota bacterium
CCAGCCGTAGCCGCCGCCGAGTACGATCGTCGGTTTCGGGCCCATGAGCAACAGTTGCTGGAAATCTGTCATCGTCGCTCGGCGCGACTGGTGACGGTCCGCACGGACCAGCCGCTGGAATTCGCTCTGTTGGAGATGATTGCAAACACGGGCACGTTGGCTGCCCACGGCCGCACCAGCCAGAACTTTCGACAACGCTTCGGGGCCTAGCCGGGAGAGCGGTAGACATGGGATTTCTCGCACCGTTGTACGCATTGGCCGCAGCCGCGATCGTCGGGCCGATCGTGTTCCACCTGATTCGCCGCCAGCCCAAGGGACAGACCCCGTTCAGTTCGCTGATGTTTCTCCAGCCATCGCCGCCGCGGTTGACGCGTCGCAGCCGGCTGGACAACCTGCTCCTGTTGGTACTGCGCGTTTTAGCCATCGTATTGATCGCAGTGGCCTTCGCGCGTCCTTATCTGCGACGGCAGAGTTTCCTGTCGGCCGCGGTCGACAGCCGCCAGGTGGCGTTGTTGATCGATACCAGCGCGAGCATGCGCCGGCCGGGGGTTTGGCAACGCGCCACGCAGGTCGCGCACCAGGTGGTGGAGGAACTCGGACCGCAGGATCAGGTGGCGTTGTACGTCGTCGACACCCGGTGGAAAGGCGTGGTGCCGCTGGACGACCGCAATCCGCTCGCGCCGCAGGTGGCGCAGGCGGCGGTGCGGTCCGCTCTCGAAACGTTGCAGCCTACCTGGCAGGGGACCCGCCTGGCGGAAGGCCTGATGGCAACTGCCGATGCCCTGAATGCCCAATCGATCGTCGATGCAGCCACGGAGCGCGAAATCGTCTTGATCACTGATCTGCACGAAGAAGCTGGGGTGGAGCCACTGCAGGGGTATCCGTGGCCCGAGGGAGTTCGGTTGGACGTCCGGCAGGTCGCACCTCAGCAGCCCGGCAATGCACGGCCGACCGTGGTATCTGCCAGCCCCTCCGCCGACGGCGCTGCCATACGGGTCCGAGTCGAGACCACGGTGGACTGTCAACGGGACGCGTACACACTGACCTGGGCCGTGGACGGTTCGCCCGTCGTCGGAGCGGAGACGCGATTGCAGGTTCCTGCCGGGCAAGTGCGCGTCGTTCCCATGCCAGCCCGCCCCCCGGCGGCCAACAGCGTCGTGCTGGCGGGAGATGCTTGGGACGCGGACAATGTCGCCTATCACGTATTGCCTCAGCCCGTGGACACGGAATTGTGGGTAGTGGCTCCGGCGGCATCGCGCCGCGAGGACGACGGGGGATTCTTTATCTCTCAGGCCCCTTTGTCGACGCCGCGGATTCGGCGGCACGTCGTGCGGCATTCCCCAAGCGACTTGACGGCAGTGGATAATGCGCAGGTGCAGGTTGTTGTTTTTGAGCCGGACGGCGTGACGGTGCAACATGCCGATGCCCTGAAAGCGTTTGCGCGGGGCGGTGGAACCGTGCTAGTGCACCTGGCCCATCCCTTGGCCGACACATCCGCCACCGAGACCATGCTCGGTCGCTTGCTGGATGCGCCCAACCTGACGCTGGGCGAAGGACAGGTCGATGAATTCGCGTTGATTGGCCGCGTCGATTATCGGCATCCGGTGTTCCAGCCGTTTGCCGATCCGCGCTACAACGACTTCAGCAAGATTCGGATCTGGAATTACCGGCGCTGTGGTGCCATGGGAGAGCATGTCCACGTCGTGGCAGCCTTGGAAAATGGCGATCCGTGGATACTGCATCGTGCCATCGGGCGAGGCCACGTGTGGGTGTTGACGGCCGGTTGGCAGCCCACTGGCAGTACTTTCGCCCTGTCGAGCAAATTTGTGCCGGTACTGGTGGGCATGCTCGATCCATCGGGACGATCGCGGCGTCAAACCCTCACCGTCGCTGTGGGCGAGGAGGTCGTGCTGTCCGATTGGTTTTCGATTTCGCAAGGAACCACCCGCGCGGATGCTCCGGCAGCGCCGCAGATCGAAGTCCGACACGCCGACGGGCGGCCGGTCGGCGAAGAGGTCATCGACTCGGATGCGGGACGCATCGCTTTCTCGACCCCGGGATTGTATACAATGGAACACCAGGACCAGGTGCAGGCGATCGCGGTGACCATACCGCCCGGAGAAAGCAGAGTGACACCGGTAGACAAGGCGATTTTCGAGCAAATGGGTGTTCGGATGGGCCGCGTCCAATCGGATCAGCAGCGTCGGGAGCAAGCCCGCCAGTTGCAAGTGGCGGAATTGGAGCAGAAACAGAAACTGTGGCGCTGGTTGATACTGGCCGGCCTGCTGGTGTTGGTCGCCGAGACGGCCTTGGCAGGGTGGTTGGCCCGCCGCGCCGCCGCGGAATGGCCTGCCGGAGCGTCCTGATGGGCACTGGAATGCCAGGCAGGCGGAGCAATTTATTGGGGCAGGAGCATTGCCATGGACCCACGCATTGATGCGCGATTGCGCGCGGTGGCTCGCCGAATCCAGGTCATGTACTTGGGCTGGGCTTGGGCCACCGTTTTTTTGCTGTCGGCGGCCATTGGGTTCGGATTGGCGCACGCGCAAACACTGGGGCTGGTCACCGGCAACCAGGTGTTCTGGGGATGGGCAACCGGCACGTTGCTGTTGACTCTGGGAGCCGCCTGGGCAGTGGCGCGCCATTGCCGGGATTTGCAAGCCGTGGCTCAGAGAATCGAGCGGCGATTTCCGTCGCTCAACCAGGGGTTGATCACGGCCAGTGAACTGCAACCGACCGCACAAGGAACGTTCGGTTACCTGCAGCGTGCGGTGATCTCGGAAGCCATTCGGCATGACATCATCCACCGTTGGCGCGATGTGGTCTCGCGGGGAAAGCTGGTACTGGCGTGGTCGGCGAACATTCCGACGGCCGCACTGGTGTTGGCGGTGGCGTGGTTATTGTGGCGCGGACCGGTCGGTCCACCCCCGACGGTGTTGACGGCTGAACGTGCCAAATCGAATCAGGTGCTGCCGCCGGTGATCGATCCCGGTGACACCGAAATCGAACGCGGCAGCAGCTTGATCATTACGGCGCGGTTCGATGGCAAACTGCCGGACGATGTGTGGCTGGTGCATGCCCCGCGGGGCACAGCGGATGAGCGTCCTGCCGTCCGCATCCCGATGCGCCAGTCGCTGCAGGACCCGATCTTCGCCGCTTACCTGTATGGCATCGAGCAACCGATGGAGTACCAGGTCGAGTACGACCAAACCACCACGCGGCCATTCCGGATCGACGTGTTTGATTACCCGTCTATGGTGCGGGCCGACGCTGTGCTGACGTTTCCTGCCTACACCCAATTGGAGCCGAAGACGGTACTGGATACACGGCGAGTGACAGCCGCGGTGGGAACTCGTCTGACGTGGCAGATCCACCTGAACAAACCGGTTGTTCTGGCCGAATTGGTTCCCCTCGACGCGAACGACGAAGGTGAGCGGTTGGTTCTGGATGCTGTCGGCAGTGACCCCATGCTGGTCGTCGCCACCACGACCATGCTCGCTTCCCAGCGCTGGCGGTTGCATTTGGTCGACGCGGAAGGAAGGGACAATGCGCAGGAAGTGATTCTCAGCTCCCGCGTACTTCCCAATCGAGAATCAGCCGTGCGTTTGACGACCGGTGGTGACGCGTTGGTGTCGCCCTTGCAGGAGTTTGATATTGCGGCCAAAGTAACGGACGATTTCGCCATTCTGGCGGCCGGCATCGGATATCAGTTCGCTGGCGGCGACCTGGTTGAACGAGCGATCGAGTTGTCGCAGGCAGCGACCAAGGAGGCGACGATCCAGCACACCATCGACTTTGAAGCTCTCGGTGCACAGCCCAACCAATTGTTGGCCTACTATGTGTGGGCCGAGGACATGGATGAACAGGGCCAGGTCCGGCGCAGCGTCAGCGACATCTTTTTCGCTGAGGTGCGTCCCTTTGATGAGATCTACCGGCAGGGACAGCAACCGACGGCCCAGCAGCAACAGCAGCAACAGGGGCAACCGCAGGGCAATCAGCAGACAGAGGAACTGCTGGAGTTGCAGAAGCAGATCATGGCGGCCACCTGGAACGTCTTGCGACGGGCGCAAAACGGCCGAGTTCCCGCCTCCAGTCGTGGAGACATTGCCGAGATCGCGGCGTCGCAGCGGCAAGCTCAGGAGTTGCTGGAGGAGAAGGCAGCCGAGGCTCCGCCAGGGACTGAAATGTTTCTCGCTAGCGCGCGGAAGAACATGCAGGCCGCAGCAGAAATGCTGGAACAGGCCGGCGCGTCACTGGCTGCCACCGACTTGCAAGAAGCCCAGGGCCTGGAGCAAGCCGCCTACCAGGACTTGCTGCGTTTGCAAAGCCGTGAGCACGAAGTGGTCCGGTCGCAGCAGCGAGGGTCGCAAAGCCGGTCGCAACGTTCGCAGGCGCGGCAGCAGCAGATCGACCAATTGCAATTGGACAACCAGGAAAATCGCTACGAAAACCAACGCCTGGCTCAGGACCAGCAGAATCAGGAACAGAGCCAGTTGCGTCAGATTCTCAGCCGGCTCCGCGAGTTGGCGGCGCGGCAAGAGGACTTGAACGAACAATTGCGTGAGCTGGAGGCGGCATTGCAGGCCGCCGAAACGGAACAGCAGCGGGAAGAAATCCGACGGCAACTGGAACGATTGCGAGAACAGCAACAGGAGATGCTCCAGGATAGCGATGAATTGCAGCAGCGGATGCAGACCAGTTCCAGCCAGGCGGTCCAGCAAGCGGAACAGCAAATGGAACAAGCACGCGAGAACTTGCAGAGGTCCAGCGAGGCCCTGCGATCGGGCAATACGTCGCAAGCCTTGGCTGCCGGCACGCGTGCTGAAGAAACGCTGGAGGAAATCGAGGAAGAAGTCCGCCAGCAGGCCGCCAACCGGTTTGCCGAAACAGTGCAAACGATGCGGGATCGAGCGGCAGAATTGGAACGGAGGCAAAGCGACATCGTACGCGAGCTGGACGCCGCCCAGAGCAGTCCCAGCCCTGGTCTGCGCAGCAACCCCACTCAGCGCCAGGCCCCCCTGCGGTTGCGTCAACAGCAGGAAGAGCTGCAGGACCTGCTACAGGAGATCGAGCAAGTCGTCGGGGAGGCCGAAGAGTCCGAACCGCTGTTGGCACAAAGACTCTACGATACCTACCGGCAAGCTCAGGACGAGAAGGCGATGGAACGACTGAGCGTGACTGAACAATTGCTGGAGCGCAATTTGGAAGAGCAGGGCCGGGAATTGGCGGAGCAGTCGATCGACGATTTGCGCCAATTGCGCGAAGGGATCGAAACGGCCGCCGAAGCCGTGTTGGGTAGCGAAATCGAATCGCTGCGACTGGCTTTGAACCAGCTCGAATCGTTGAGCCAGCAGGTTGATAATGAAATCCAAAGCGCCACCGGCCGCCGTCCGGGTGGTAGTCAGCGCGGAGAAGACGAAGCAGGTCGCAATGCAGCGGGCCCTGAACAAGCGGACCAGCGATCCGACCAGCGGCGACCGGGGCCGCAGGCAAATGTGGACGGAAACGGCACGGCGAGCGAGCGGAGCAGGCAAGACTCTGCCGAGGCGCCCGAGCAGCGCGGCCAACCGTCGGGGCGGCTCTCGGACCCCCGAGCCGAGCAATCTGGTGCTTCACCTGGGGATCAACCCAACGGCGCACCGCCCAATCCGCAACGGGTGGACCCATCCGACCAGCCTGCTGATCGGGCACCCGATCAACAGCCGGGCCAATCTGGTCAGCAAGCGGGTCAGCAGCCCAGTCAACCATCCGGACGGCAGCCAGGACAACAATCGGGGCAGCCTGGCACTCCGGCGTCGGACCAATCAGGGGATCGGACAGGGGCCTCCCAGAGCTCGGCAGAGGGTTCCGCGAGTTCGCCCGGTCCAGGGAGTGCGGCACCGACCGAGCGGCTCGGCCAGCGTGCGCCCACGCCGGGGCAACCGGGTCTGCGTCAGCAATCGTCTTCAGGACAAGGTTCGCGCCCGGCCGAATCCAATCGGTCCAACGTGGGGACATGGACGACCGGCGGCGGAAATCCGATCACCGGGGAAGCGTTCCGCGAGTGGTCGGACCGGTTGCGCGACGTGGAGGAGCTGGTGGGTGATCCGGAATTGCGGTGGGAGGCCACTCAGATCCGCCAGGCCGCTCGGGAGATTCGCCGGGAGTACAAGAAGCACGCGGCGGATCCCAAGTGGTCCGAAGTGGAGGAGCTGGTGGCGCGGCCACTCCGTGAATTGAAGCGGAAGGTATCGGATGAATTGATCCGCCGCGCTGCCGAGAAGACTGAGATCGTTCCCATTGACCGCGACCCGGTTCCCGCAGAGTTCAGTAGCAGTGTTGAGAAGTATTACGAGAATTTGGGGAGCGATCGGTAGTGGGTCAAGGATCGCTGGAGTTGTTCGATGTGGTGATCGACCGGCAGGACTGGCTGCTGGCCGCGGGCATGATCGTGGCTGGTTTGACGGTCCTGGTGACGTGGAGTTACTGGATGCGGGGACGGAACAGCGGTCTTCGCGCGTGCGCGATGGGGCTGAAGATCACCGCGGCGGTGCTGTTGGGTTTCTGTTTGCTCGAGCCGATGCGGCGTGTGGAACGCCCGCGGCCTGGGGCCAATGCGATCGCCATCGTCGTGGACAACAGCCGCAGCATGCAAATGGCTTCTCCCGGCAATCGGGCACCAAGGCATGAACAACTGCAACCCCTGTTGCCGACCGACACGTCGTGGCAGGCGCGGTTGGCTCAGGATTTCGACGTGCGTCGCTATGCGTTCGATGATCGATTGCGCGCCGTCGAGGACTTGTCGCTGCTCGATTTCGAGGGCAACCATTCGTCACTGGCAGGAGCGATCCAAACTCTGGCGCAACGATTTTCCCGCAGGCCGATGGCTGGCATTCTACTGCTGACCGACGGACTGGCTACGGACGATGTGGCGGGGTTGGCCGGGCAGCAAGAGTGGAGTTTTCCGATCTATCCCGTTGTTTCGGCGGCGGATGCTCCAGTGCGAGATGTGCGCATTCGCGACGCAGCCGTTCAGGTTTCGTCGTTCGAACTGGCTCCGGTCGGAATCGATGCTTGGGTGGAAGCAGTCGGGCTGGACGGAGAACAAGTGGTAGTGCGGCTGATGTCCGAATCTGGCGAGACGTTCGACAAGCAAACGGTGACATGCAATACCGATCCGTTCGAGCAACGTGTGCGTTTTACCTGGCGTCCGACCGAGCCTGGTTTCCAGGTTGTTCAGGTCCGAGCTGCTTTGAAACGCGAGGACCGGGATACAGGGCCGATCACTACGCGACGGGAAGTCACCCTGGCGAACAATCTGCGGTTGCTGGCGGTCGATCGCGGGCGCGGACCCTATCGCATCCTGTATGTCGCCGGCCGGCCGAACTGGGAATTCAAGTTTCTGCGGCGGGCGTTGGAGGAGGACATTGAACTGCAGCTTTCCGCCTTGATTCGTATTGCCAAGGAGGAACCGAAATTCAGTTTTCGCGACCGTGGCGTGCGGTCCGCCAATCCTCTGCGGGCGGGTTTCGACGACGAGGACGACACCACGCGTCGCGTGGTAGGTACGCACCAGCGCTTCCACCTCGTTCC
>RFIQ01000330.1 GCA_003695565.1 Planctomycetota bacterium
ACCCACCACCGCCCCCTGCCGACGCCCCCCCGCGCGACGTGGTGCATAACCACCAGCAGGAAAAACCCGTGGGCACCGGACCATCGGCTCCGGCGATGGATATTTGGCAGCGTGCGGCTCGACGACTCGATGGGATGCTCTCCGATTTGGCCTTGTTGGCGGTCGCCGTCGAACCGCTCGGCCGTGACAAGTGGCGCATCGTCTTTCCCTCCGGCGGCAACCACGCCTGCCAGATGTGCGAGCAACCGGAGCGCAAACAACAGTTGCTGCAAGCCCTGCGGGCGGAGGCGGGGCGCAACATCCAACTGACGATGACAGTTCAACCCGGTACGCCGCCAGTACCTCCGGCCCAGGATTCGCCCTCCGCTATTCGAGCTCGTCGGGAACGCGAACTGCACGAGCATCCCTACGTCAAGAAGCTTTGCGAGGTGCTGCAGGGTGAAATCCTCCGTGTCGATTTGGCTGCAACTCCCGCGACCGGCCCCAACGGCAAACCAATCACCACCAACGCCGAGTAAATCGAACCGCTATTCTCAACAAGGTATTACGACATGTTCAAGAACCTGACTGGTATGGCTCAACTGTTGCGGCAATCCGGATCGATCGCCGAGCGAATTCAGCAAGTGCGTGAACAATTGGCTGCCGAGGTTGTCAAAGGCACGGCTGGTGCCGATATGATCAACGTGGAAGTGAACGGCTTGGGTGAAGTCCTGCGTTTGCGCGTTTCCGACGAACTCTACGCCCGCAACGACCATGAGTTGTTGGAAGAATTGATCGTGGTCGCCATGAACGATGCGCTGACCAAGGTGCGTAAATTGCATATCGACAAGCTGCGCGAGGCCACCGGAGGGATCGAGATCCCCGGCTTGGACGACGCCATCAGCGGCTTGTAACCATCGGCAAGAGGGCCAGCGAGCGTGGACGGCAACTCGTCCGCAGTGCGGACATTGATCGAACAATTGGGACGTTTGCCTGGCATCGGCCGCAAGTCGGCCGAACGACTGGCGTTTCACTTGATGCGGGTCAGCAAACAGGAGGCGCTGGCCCTTGCGGAAGCGATCCGCAATGTGCGGGAGAATGTGCGCTACTGCCGCGAGTGCTTCAATCTGGCAGAAAGCGAATTGTGCGAGATTTGTCGGGATCCGGCTCGCGATCGGCAACGCATCTGCGTGGTGGAACAACCCCGCGACTTGCTGGCCCTGGAACAGGCTGGGGTCTACCGAGGCCTTTACCATGTCCTGCTTGGCCGCATCGCACCGCTGGAAGGGATCGGCCCCGATCAACTGACCATCGACGCGCTCGTCGAGCGTGTGCGGTTGGGCGAATTCCAGGAAGTTATCATGGCTACCAATCCCACCGTCGAAGGCGATGGGACGGCCCTGTACATCTCCAATCAACTGTCCGACTACTCGGTCGAGATCACCCGCTTGGCGCGCGGAATCACTATCGGCAGCGTGTTGGAATTGACCAACCGCGAAATCCTCGCCGATGCCCTCTCCGGCCGCCAAAAGATGTAGCAAAAGATGTAGCGGGCACCGACTTCCACCGGTCTCGCCCGAACCGGTCGCCATTTCCCCGCACGTCCGCGCGGCGCGCGATCAGGAAACGCGCCTCGACCGCCCCAACGCCTCGCAGCCGCGCCTAAGCAACTACCGTGCCGAAGCCACTGCGGCACCCCTGTTGTCTCCGAAAAAAATGCTACAATCGAGCAGTGGGTAATCCCCGTCGTATCAATCCCCGTGCCTCCCTCGACTCAAAGCGAGATGCTCAATGCGACTATCCTTTGGAATGGAAGCGCGCCAGTTGCAAACGCAAAAACTGGCACCAAAGATGATCCAGTCGATGGAGATTCTGCAACTCCCCATCCTCGCTTTGCAGGAGCGCATCGATCAGGAATTGAGTGAAAACCCGCTTTTGGACATCGCCGAAGAAGAGGAGATCGACGCACCGGCAGAGGAACGCGAGGATCCCAATCGGCCGACGGAGGATGAGCGGGAGTTGGTCGTCCAGGATGACGCGTCGAACAAGGAGGATTTTGAGCGGTTGGCGAACATGGACGAGGAGATGCCGGACAGCTTCGACGATTTCCGACCATCGGCCAATCGCCAGCAAGAATTGTCGGATCGGATGCACGACCTGATGGCCAATGCGGCCGAGCGGCCAGAATCGCTCAACGATTTCCTGCTGCATCAGTTGAGCGAACTGGACATCGATTCGGACATCGAGAATCTCGCTGAGCGAATCATATCGACGCTCGACGCGCGCGATGGCGGGTATTTCAAGGGGAGCCTGCGCGACGTTTTGCCTCCGGACCATACCGAGGAGGACTTGCAACGCGCCGAAGAGGCGTTGCGGGTTGTCCAGTCGCTCGACCCACCGGGAATTGCCGCTCGGGATTTGCGCGAATGCCTGCTGAATCAATTGACCCCAGACATGCCAGATTACGAAGAGCTGAAGACGCTCATCGACAAGCACTTGGAGGACCTGGCCGAAAATCGATTGCCGTTGATCGAAAAGAAAACCAAGATTCCCATCGAACGGATTCAGCAACTCCGCGAGGAACTGCACCGATTGAATCCCAAACCAGGGGCCGCCTTCCTGGAGACGCATGTACCGATCGTCACCCCGGACGTAGTCGTCGAGCCGGACGAGAATGGCAACTATGTGGTTCGCCTGGAGGATGACCACGTGCCGAATTTGAGGATCAGCGAATACTATCGGCGGCGATTGTCCGATCCCAATGCCACCCCCGAGGAAAAGGACTACATCCGTAAGAAGATCGAATCAGCCAACTGGTTGATCGAGGCCATCGAACAGCGACGGAACACGGTGCGCAAGGTGGCTCAAGCCATCGTCGATCACCAGCGACGCTTCTTCGACGAAGGCCCTGAGCACATCGAACCGTTGAAGATGCAACAGATCGCGGACAAGGTCGGCGTGCATGTGACGACGATCAGTCGGGCTGTGGACGACAAGTGGATGCAGACACCGCGTGGGATTTTTCCCTTGAAACGCTTCTTCGTCCATGGCACACGGAGCGAGGACGGGGAGGATGTGGCCTGGGAGACGATTCGCTTGAAGTTGCTGGAACTGATTGAAAAAGAGGACAAACAGAATCCATACTGCGACGAGGCGCTCAAGGAGGAGCTCGAAAAGCTCGGATTCCCGGTGGCTCGGCGGACCATCACGAAATATCGCAAGAAACTGGGGATCCCCAGCAGCCGCCAGCGCAAGGATTGGGCTCAGGTCAAGCAAAACCAGGCGCAGCCCAAACAGTAGGCGGTTCTGCTCGAACACGCCTACGCCGTGCCCTCCTGGGGACTTTGTAACGCCGTTTGGATGCTGGTCCGCACTTCCGCATCCGTTTCGATCTCCAACCGCTTGCGCAACAACTCCCGCCAACCGGCAGGTTGCAGCCGGCCCAGCCCCCAAACGGCAGCACCTCGGATCACCGGTTCCGTGTCCTCCAGCAACCGGACCAGGGCGGGGCTGGCCGACCGGATCGCGCGCGTAGCCAGTACCAGAATCGCGTTGCGTACGAGGTTGCGGCGTTTCGCTCTCCACAGCGGCGTGCGGCGGAACCGACTGCGAAAGCCCGCATCGTCGATCTCCAACAACTCCAACAGATCGAGCTCACCCAGCACCGCTCGAAACTCCGGATCTCCGTCCGGCGCTTTGCGATTCCAAGGGCAAACCTCCTGACAAACATCGCAGCCAAACACCCAGCCAGCCAATTGCGATCGCAGATTCGCATCCACATGCTGGCGGTGTTCGATCGTCAAGTAGCTGATGCATCGCCGCGCGTCGAGCAGATGCGGTTGCGGAAACGCAGCGGTCGGACAGGCATCCAAGCAGGCTCGGCAGGTCCCGCAGTGACTGGAAGAATGCGGCGCATCGATTGGTAATTCCAAGTCGGTCAGCAGAGCCGCCAGGAAGAAATAGCTCCCCCAATGTTTGTTAAGCAACATGGTGTTCTTGCCGATCCAGCCCAATCCCGCCTGCTGGGCAAACTCCCTTTCCAGCAGCGGCGCCGTATCGACCACTCCGCGGACTCGGGCTTGAGGAAACACGTCCAGCACCGTTTGCCGCAACCGCTTCAAACGCTCATGAATCACATCGTGGTAATCGCGGGGCCCGCGGGCATAGCGAGCGACTTTGCCACGGGCCGGGCAATCCTCTTCGTCCCCCCCCGAAACGGCCTGTGGGTCATAGGGAACCGCCAACATGACCACGGTGCGGCACCCTTCCAGCACGCTGTCGGGGTGCCGATATGCATCGCGGCGTTGCGGCAAGTACTGCATCGTGCCAGCGCATCCCCGGTCCAACCATTGCAGGAAAGCATCGAAGTGCGGGGGAGTCGCAGCCGCACACACACCGCTGAGGACAAACCCCAACCGCCGCGCGGATTGTTTGAACTCCGCCGCAAAGTCATCCATGGATGGTGGAGTCTGCATCTATCCGCTGCGTCTCCTCAGTTACGATTGTTGCCGCGGTGCCGTGCTTCGACATGCCGGCTGCTGATCCGAGTCGAATTGCCGTGATTGATCGCGGCTCCCCGACCACACGCCATCCTCTTTCCCCTACCAATTCCCGTTGACCGCACCGTGCCCTAGGTCACCAACGCGGTCCGGTGAAAACGGTAGGAGCGATTATGAGGTTCGGGTCATCTTGGGCTATCGGTTCAGCGTCGACCAACGGTTGGCGATCCGGCGGATTTCTCTTGATCCGCCGACAATCCCGATTAGCGTAGAACCATGGGCACCGATCGGCGCCGCAGTGGGTCTCCTCCGAAACAAGGGTAGCGTAACATGATGCGAAACATGGTACTAGGTTTCATTGTAGTCGCGACGGCTGCGTGGTCGGCCACTTCCGTTACGGCCGGTGATGGCGGTCTGGGGCTGGCTTACCTGTACGGCTACCAAGGGTACCCTTACAATGCCGTGCAACCCTACATCCCACCGCCTCCCTATTTTGCCATGCACCCCCCGGTCTATTATGGCCAGCGGTACACGCGTCCGTACGGCGCCAGTCCGTTCGCCGCCTGGCCTCAACTGCAGCCCAGTGCCGCGTACCGCCCAGAGCGCCATACCGACCGCTGGCAAACCATCACCAATCCCTACGCACCGTGCTGTTCGTCCACGCCGGCGGCAGCCGTGGAACCAGCCGTTGTCGCCGAGCCGGTTGCTCCCGTCGAACCGCTGGTGATCGACAATCCGTTCTACACCGAGGCCGCTGGTTCTGCAGCCCGCTTGACTCGAACGGACTGATGCTGGTGCATGGCTAGTGGGTGACACCTGCCCAGAGATTTGGTCAATCCCGGCGTTGCTTGAGGGGGGCGGCTGGCGCATCCAGGTCCAAGGGCGAAACGAGACTGGTCGATTCCACACGTGAAACGATCTGTCCCCGAGCCACGATCGAGGTGATCGCCTCGCCCGGCTGGACGGTAGTGGCATCGCGAATCGGCTCCAACGTTTGCTCCCGCAGCGTGACGCTGTAGCCGCGTTGGAGGACTCCCAACGGCGACAGCGCGGCGGTCGCGCGGACCAAATGGGCCAATCGCGTCTTGCTCTCTTCCAACCTCTCCCACAGCGCCTGACGGGCTCGGCACTCGAGTTCATCGAGCCGTTGGCGACGCGAGAATACGATATCGTGTGGTCGGGCGAGCACGGACTTCTTTGCGATCCAGTCGAGCCGTTGCCGCACCATTTCCAGGCGCCCACGAAGCAGACTGCTGGCTCGCTGGCCGAGGTGCCGTACCCTCGATTGCAATTCACCACGGCTGGGGAACACCACCTGGGCGGCGTCGGTCGGCGTCAGTGCCCTCCGGTCCGCCACCAGATCACACAGCGTCACATCGACTTCATGCCCCACAGCCGAGACCGTGGGGATGGAGCTGGACGCCATCGCCCGGACGACTTTTTCTTCGTTGAATGGCCATAAATCCTCCATGCTGCCGCCGCCGCGGCCAACGATCAACACGTCCAATCGCGGCACAATCCGCTGTGCCATTCGAATCCCGTCGGCCAGCTCATCCGCCGCCCGGTCTCCCTGCACTCGAGAGGGGATGACCGTCAGGTGGAATGCCGGCCAACGACTGCGGGCGGCTTCCAAGAAATCGTGCAACGCGGCCCCTTCGGGACTGGTGACGAATCCCACGCGGACGGGAAGGTGCGGTAGCGGCCGTTTCCGCAGCGGATCGAACAATCCTTCGCGCTCGAGTTTACCGCGCAACTGCTGCAAAGCCAGTTGCAGGGCGCCCACCCCCTTGGGGACCGCTCGGTCGACGATCAACTGATAGGTGCCCCTAGGCCCGTACACATCGACTTGCCCATGACAAATCACCGCCATGCCGTTCTTCAATTCAAATCGCATCCGCGCGGCAGAGGATCGCCACATCACGGCTCGAATCTGGCTTTCGGCATCCTTCAAGGCAAAATAGACATGCCCGCTGCTGGCCCGCACCAGGTCGGTCACCTCGCCTTCCACCCACGCCGGGGCGACATTCTCGCGCAAGGCCTGCCGAATCCAAACCGTCAATGCCGTGATCGACATCGGCGCATCGGGCGACGATGCCACGCCGTCGAAATCGAATTGATACTGAGCCATGCGCTAACCTGTCTGGCGAAACGGGACGATGGACGGCAAGGTTTCCTCGGGCACCGGCAGGCCCCGGCCAGACATCGGACCGACCGCCCAAGGCCCCCGGGGGGCACAACGATAGAGATTCTCCTGCTGGGCGATTTCCACGCGTCCCTCAGCCCACTGCTCGGCCGTGGTCGTCAACTGTTCCAGGACTCGCTCGACGTACCGACGGTAATCCTCGATCTCATCCCGCTGGATACCGTCGGGCACCTGAATGCGCGGACCAAAGATTGCACGGCAACGGGAGAAGGGACGGGGAATGGCGAACTGATCCCACGCTTTACGAATGCGCCAGGGCGAATCGTAACCCACACCGAATCCGATGATGGGAATTTGCAACCGGCTGGACAAGAATATACACCCCGGGGCAACGCGTCGGCGTGGCCCACGAGGCCCATCGGGCGTGATCGCCAAATTGCGACCCCGCCCCAGGTGAATCAGCTCCCGCAGCGCCGCACTCCCGCCGCGGTAGCTGGATCCGCGAACCGTGCCCAAGCCCGACAACGATGCGATGTGCGACAACAGTTCCGCATCCTGGTGCTGGCTAAGCAGCATCGACAATCGACAATGGGGCCGCGCGTACAACGGCGTGGGGATATACTCGTGCCAGAAAATAAAAATCGCCGGGCCGCAAAAACGCGCATCCGCCGGGTCGGCCGTGGGATCGTACCTGGCCATGCGATAGTTCAAGGTCGACCACCAAGCTTTGATCGCTGAAATGCTGCCCAGCGCGGCGCTGCGCCAAACCCAGGCGGGAATCGGCAGGCGACGCAACCGCTGGCGCGTTCCGAATCTCCGCTTCATGGCAGGTACTTCCTCATCCTGATGGACGCCTTCGTGCGCTCGCATTTTGCCGCCGCGTCGGGCGGCCACCTTGGCACTTACCGGTCTGCGTCGGGCCACTCGCCCTGAAACACTTCAACGGCTGGGCCTGTCATCAACACGTGATCGGTTTGGGAATCCCACTCCAATTGCAGCACCCCCCCCAGCAGCTCGATTTCGACTTGGCGCTCGGTTCGGCCGGTTAGTACCCCAGCCACACACACGGCACTGGCGCCGGTGCCGCAGGCCCACGTTTCGCCCGCGCCGCGTTCCCAAGTTCGCTGCCGCAGGCGGTTCGGCGAAAGGACTTCGACGAACTCCACGTTGGTGCGTTGCGGAAACCGCGGATCGGTTTCGATGATCGGCCCCAATCCCAAGACGAGATCATCGCTGGCTTCCGGCACAAAGGCTACACAGTGGGGATTGCCCATGGAAACACAAGTTACCTTCAGCGATCGATCGCCAAAGCGGGTTTGGTAATCCACCACGCGGTCCGCCGTCAAGGTCGTGGGGATCTCGGACGCCTCCAACCTGGGACATCCCATATCGACGGTTATCCGCTCCGCTCGGCCGCCACTCGCATGGATGAGGACCTGCAACACCCCGGCGCCGGTTTCGATGCGGAGCTCTGGGCGGTGGGCGATGCCATGATCGTAAACGTATTTGGCCACACAGCGCAAGCCGTTGCCACACATCTCCGCTTCGGATCCATCGGCATTGAACATCCGCATCCGCGCGTCTGCCTGATCCGAGGGCTCGATCAGGATCAGGCCATCGCCCCCTACGCCAAACCGGCGGTGGGCGATGCGGCGGGCCAATTCCGCCGGATTGCTGGGACCGGGCTGGGCGAAGCAATCGATGTAGACGTAATCGTTGCCAGCCCCGTGCATCTTGGTGAACTTCATGGCCAGACGACTTTGGCAGCTAAAACGGATGGGACGTGGAAGGAACCACGCTCTGTTTTCGCCCCGATACGCCGTTTGGTCAACCGAGTATATCGAGCTCCCCTGGCTCTTCCCCCGGCAGCGGCGGCGCCGGACGCTGGGGGGGACCGGAGTCGGGAGAGGATTCAGGCTGGTGCTGGCGCTCACCGCGCTCGCCCAACCCGTCTCCTTGCCCTTGGGCATCACGGTCCCGATTGGCCGATTCGGCCTGCTCGACATGCTCGCCAGCCGACGGATTCGCGTTGGGAGCCTCTCCTCCGGCCAAGGACTTGCCGGGATCCTTGGCACCCGACTGGGAAACGACGCCGCCAGCACCCGCGGCGGCGATCAGCGGTGGAATTTGCATCGGAACGCTCCTTGGATAAACCCTGTGTAATTCGCAGGCCTCCACCGAAGCGGCGCGTTGCATCACCCCGGCAGAATCGGCTGCTGACCGAAACCGGTCGCATGCGGTTGCATACTTGTCGGACTTCCTCGGGGCAAAACGCGTTGTTGAGGTATGCGAGTATCGCTGGGTCCCAGCCCATCGCCGGGCATGTTTGCGAGTAGGTTACTTCCTCCACGGCAGCAGCGGGTTTTCGCGTCGTTGTTCGGCCAACTCGGGGAAAATCTGATTGAACGTGGCCTCGATCTGCGGAAACGGCCGCCGTTGCATCACTGGATTCTCCAGCGTTCCATCGACTTCGATCAGCATGAAGGTGGCGTAACGCGATTCCGCAATGATCGGGTTGAGCACATTGGCGGCCGGCAACCGGCGGCCGACGTAGCTGTACAGATCCAGATCGATTTCTCTGCGCAAATTGGTCTCGCCATCGCCCCGCAAACGCAGCAAATCGCCTTCGCAGGCCACATATAAGGGAATTCGGTCTCCATCGATCTCGAAATGAATATCGGCCGAATCAAAGGCCGAATTATTGTCGGGGCGAACCGACGCAGCCCGCAACAATCGGATCATAAAGGGTAATTGATACACCCGTGCCTGGCTGAGATGCAGGCGACCGTTCCCGTTGTAGGTTTGTGGATTCCACGGAATACCCGCGAAATGCAACTCCGCGTCACACAACGCTTCGGCATCCGAGTGCTCGACACCGAGGTCTTTCAGGAGCAAGCTCAGTCGAGCCTCCTGCAAGTTTCCCTCCAAGTAGAGCTTGCCGGAATCCAGCCGCGCATGGCCGCTGAAGGCCACATCACCCGACAGGGCCTTGGCCGTCAGGGCGGTGGCCAATTTCTTGTCGACCGGAGGCAGCACTTCAGCGACACTCGTGCCAAAATACAAATTGCTGCCCAGGATCGCGAAGGGCCCATTTAAACGCGTGACAGGTATCCGCAAAAAGGTCAGCGCGTCCATGGCAACAAAACCGGATGCCCGCAACGTGTCCCCCGCGCTGACACCCCGCATCCACACGGTGCCCCGCAGCGAACCGATGGTCGAGCCATCCCCCAACTGCCCATCCTCGATCGCCATCTTGCAATCCCAGGCCGTCTCCAGATTCTCCGTCCGGCTATCCGCAAACACTACCTGGCTGGTGCCCAGCAGGCTGACGGGCCCCCGAAAATCGGCTTTAACCAGGGTCTCGCGAATCGATGACGGCAGGGCCTTCAACAATTCCGTGTTCACGAACAAGCGTGTTTGTGGCAACCACTCCACGTCGGCCTTCCAGCGTCCATCTGCGGTCGGCTGACAGATGCCGGTAACAGCCATACGGGTCGCGCCGTTGATCCCTTCGGCGTGATGAATGGTCACCATGCCCGGCACGTAGCTGATCTCGCAGTCGACATCCGTCAACCAAAACGGAAACGATCGCGGCCGGATCCGCAAACTTCGCCCCGTGGCGTCATTGGTGCTGCGATCCTCGCGCACTGCAACAGAGGCCATCACATCAGCCAACGGTGTCTCCCGGACCAACTCGATGCGAACTTCATCAACCGATCCACTGGGCTGCAGTTCGTCCCACACGAACTGTGCCTCGCTGGGCAGCGCACGTTTGAGTTCCTCTTCCATAGGCACCGCGTACGCTTGGAATCTCAGATTCAGCGGGGGCAAGCCGGTTGGCTCGGAATGCCAGTCACCGGAGCACAGCACCCGAGCCGTGTCGTTGCTTCCTTCGAAGCGATCGAGCCACCAATGGTTGTCCTGGGCCACGACGCGTCCGCGGATGTCGTAGATGGGATAGCGGAATCCCTCGTAACGGATCTTTCCATCGTACACGGACAAATCCAGCTCCTTGTGCCACTGGTCGCTTGCGGACCCACGGCGGAATTCAGCCCGATTCACACGCAGTCGACCCGCTGGATTCAACGCACGCAAGAATTGCTCTGCCGGACTGGTCGGTTGGCCGGTCGGGGTCAGCGCGGCAACCAACTGCTCGTCGACCGTCACCGGCCCTTCCGTCTGGCAGGTCATCGTGCCGACCCACTGCGTCCCGTCTTTGTGCAACGATACGCTCCCACTGACGACCTGGCCGCCCGCTCGCCCCACCAATCCGTGCGCCATCAGATGGTCGCGGCGGTACACCACGGCGCCTTCGATATCCGTCACAGGATAGGGAAACAACCACGGCCGTATTTTCACACTGTTGCATTGGACGTTTACAACGGGCTTCCACTGCTCTCCGTCGAAGCGCAGTTCGATGTGACCGCTGACCATGCCGCTCAGTTCCAATCGATCCCACATCTTCCGCAGACTCTCGGGCAGGGAACTGTACAACCGAGAATCGAGCTCCAGTTGCGAAACATCGGCCAGAATCGTCACCGGACTTCCCGCAGCCAGACCAGCCAGATCGGCGTTGGCCTCCACTCGTGCTGGACCACTCGACGCCCGCAGGTTGCGCAGTTGCACCCGTCCATCGATCCAGGCAAACTCGCATGCCATCCCATCCAACCGGTAGGGCAACCGGGGGTCCTGAAAGGCCGCCTCGTGAATCGCTCCCCGAAAACTTGACTGCAAGTCTGCACCATCACGGCTGGCCAACCGGAAGTCGCCCGAGACGGTTCCGCGCAATCCTCGCAGTTGATCCAGCGAATCGGCGACCGCTGGTGGCAAGCGTTGCAAGAGGACCGGGGAGAATTCGCATCGGTTCACCGTCCCTGCCGCCCACCACCGGCCCGTCCCCAACTCGATCTCGCCTTCGGCCGAGATCGATTCCAACAAACCACCGCACCGTCCCGTCCAACTCCAATGCAGGGTGGTCTCCTCGAACCGCTGGGGCTGCATCGACCGCCACGTCACCAATTCGGACATCAGTTGTTCGGGCCGGGCAAATGGGCTGGGAACCCCAGCCGGCATGCGAGCCAGTGGTGCCGATACCAGGCTTGCTTCGACAGCCTCCGCGACCTGCGACCCAGCCACACCGTCCTCCGCAGGCCCCGGTTGCTGCAACTCGCTGGTCGGCCGAGTTTGCACCGGCCGACTCTCCCCACGAATGTCGTGCAGGGTTATCACCGATTCCGACTCTTCTGCGCTGCGGGCTACGTGCACGACCGCATCATGCACGACCACGACCGGAGGCAACCTGTCCCGATTCGGCCGCGGCACCACCGCTTGCCAAGACCACTGGCCGCTGGCGCGAGGCCAAATCGACAACCGGATACCGTACAGGTCGATTTGGTGCACCCCTATGCGGGCCTGGACCCAATCCTGGACATCGAGTTGGCCACTCAATTTGGCGCGCTCGATGTACACCACCTCCCGTCCGCGGTCCTGCGGATCTTTCGACTTCAATCGCACCCCGACCAACGACATCGTCCCCGCTTCGTCGCGCAAACACCGCTCGACCGACACGCGGGCGTGCGGGAAGAGCTTGCTCAGTTCAACGACAGCGGCATGCTGCAAATGCCATGCATACTTCCGTTGCATGAGGGTGTAGCAGAGGATGGCTGCCACGAGGGACAACGCCAGGATCAGCCAGTGGGACACCTTGCCGCACGGGGGCTTTTTTCTGCGCGATCGTTTGGCAATCCGGTCAACTGCTGGGACGGCAAGAGTGCAGAGCGTCCTTTGTGGGCGGCCATGCTCGACCGTAGCGCGCTGAGGCGATTCATTCGGAGGACGCGATCGAGGGAACACGCGGTGCAACCATACTTCCTTGTGAGTTCGCCCAGCGCGCGCCGATCCGCGCCAGACAATTCCCCGCCAGAGCGGCCAAGACAAAAACCGCAGGCTCTCGATATCGAATGGATCCTACAAATACCATGTGCAACAGGGTGAAGTAAATACAAGGCAGCCAACACACCGAGTAAACCCAATTCCACCGCCGCAATGCTAGCATCGACTCAATCACCGCTAGCGCCAGCACCGTGAACGTCCCCAAACTCAACGCGATCCGCAGCGGTGTCGACCCGATCTCTCCTCCGTCAGGCCACAGAGCCCACGTGCGGAGAAATTTGGCCTTCGCCAATCGAACTACTTCGTCCGAGTTCTGGGCGGCCCAAGCCAACGCGTCGTGGGTTGCCCGTCGATTCAATCGATATTCCAGCGTGCTGGCTGGCGGCGTGGCAGATTGCTGATCCTGTTCGATCTGCTTCTGGTAGATATCTTGCATGAAGGCCATCCCCGCATCGCTGGCACCCGTGGCGCCTGGGTGCAGCCCGTCATAGAGGCTGGGGCCAACCTGCAACGTCGTCGGCACGAATCGCCCGGTAATGGTGAAATTGCGGATCCACCATGGCGCCATCGTCAAGCAGAACAGGGCGCAGGCAAGACCGAAAATCACCGCATGCCGGCGACGCTGAGGCCCGAGTAGAATGCCCCCGAGCAGCAAGAACGGCGCGAACAACAGCCAACTTGGGCGGGCCAATACAGCCAACCCCCAAGCTACGCCGGCGACTGCCGACCATCCCCGACGGTGCATCCAATCTGTTGAATTCCAAGCCCGAATCCAGGCCCACAGATGCAGCAGCATTAGCGGCAAGAAGATCGCCTCGCTGAGCAGCGTCACGCTCATACCGATCGCGGAGGGATAGATGGCCCCGATCGCCGCCGCCCACAGCCGCGGGTCCTCCAACGCAGCACCCCCGCCCTGCGACTCTGCTCGGTCCGCCATCCCAGCTTCGCCCAATCGAATGCTGGCCCACACCTCACCCGCTATCAGACTCAACAAGTAAACCGCAACCGTCCCGGCTACAGCGCCTCCGCAGCGGGCCGCCAGAATGCCCCATCGCTGATCGGGCACGCAGGCAAACATGGCCAAGAAAATCGGGTAAAGGGGTGCCCGAAATACGCTGGCATCGGGGCTGCCATATTGATACGGTTCGCCACGCACGATGTGTTGCGCCAGCGTCCAATAGGTGTGGCTATCTCCTAAGCGAAACATGCGTCCCTCGGCCGCAGCCCGTTGGTCCCAGTAGACGGCAAACGCGAGCCGCAAGACCAGGGCGAGCACCAGGATGCAAACCGTCCACCGCAGGCGGCGCGAGGTATTTCCCTGTGCTGTCGTTTGCTGCGCCCTCCCGCTCTGAGAGTTCGCCTGTTGTGGTGGGCCGTCGCCTCGGTCGCATGCAGGCGCGGTAAGCTTACCTGTTGTTTGCATTCTCCTGAGCCTCAAGCCTTGCGAGTCACCACCGGTTTGCGCCGCTGGGGGTAGAGCTCACGGCAAATCGGGCACCGCCGGCCGTCGCATCCCCGCGCCGTGCAATGCTCACGGCCGTAATAGATCATTTGCAGATGCAACCGATTCCACTCCGACTCGGGAAACAACCGTTTCAGGTCTTTTTCGGTTTGGGTGACGCTCTTGCCGGAGCTCAATCCCCATCGTTGGGCCAGCCGATGGATGTGGGTGTCGACCGGAAACGCCGGCTTTCCGAAGGCTTGGGCCATCACCACGCTGGCCGTCTTGTGCCCGACGCCCGGCAATTTCTCTAAGGCCTCCATATCCGCCGGGACCTGACCATCGTACTCTTCGCACAGAATCCGCGACAATTCTCGAATGGCCTTGGCCTTGCGTGGTGCCAACCCCAGGGGCCGAATCACCTCCAGAATCTCCGCCTCGCTACGACGGCTCATGGCACACGGATTGTCGGCCAATTCCCACAATTTGGGAGTCACTTTATTCACCATCTTATCGGTGCATTGCGCGCTCAAAACCACGGCTACCAGCAACGTAAAGGGATCGCGGTGCCTCAGCGGTATGGGGGGGTTGGGATACAGCTCCTGTAACCGCTCCGCCACAATTTTGGCTCTCTCTTGCTTTCGCATGGGCCCGGATCTTTCTATGCTAGTGCTCAATGACGGCGTATCGACGAGGGCTCGCATGAGCGATGCAAACGCCCCAGCATCCACCAGGTGTTGCAACGCGTCGCATCGGTCAGAGACCGGCCACCGCCGCCGTGGCGAGGGTTGCCACCAGAAAAAAGCGGAGCAATTGCTTCGCCGGGGCATCCGATTTCCACCTTGGCTCGCCCTGCACATTACAATCGTATCAGACCGCCTGGGGCCTGGATCGAGTAGATCGCGGTGCAGGTTCACCCCCGGTGCCCCACCCATCCCATTCCTACCTACTGGAGATTTCCATGCAACGACAAAACCGACGTACCTTTGTCCGCAACGGACTGGTGGCTGGATCTTCCACCGCCTTGATGTTACCCGCTGGTGGAGTCCACAGCCAACAAGAACCGACCGCCGACAAATCCGCTCTGTCGCAGATTAACGTCGCCATCCTGGGCGTCAATGGACGCGGGGGAGCCCACATCGAAGAAATCCTACGAGCAGACGGCGCTACAATCACTTACATTTGCGATGTGGACAGTGGTGTGGGCAACCGGCGGGCCGACACCGTGGGTGAAAAACAAGGACGCCGTCCGACCATGGTCCAAGACCTGCGCCGCGTGTTGGATGACAAGACCGTCGATGCGATCACGATCGCCACGCCCAATCACTGGCACGCCTTGGCGGCGATCTGGGCCATGCAGGCCGGCAAGGATGCGTACGTCGAAAAACCGGTTTGCCACAATCTATTCGAGGGTGCCAGCCTGATTGCGGCTGCCCGTAAGTACAATCGCATTTGCCAGGTAGGCACGCAGTGCCGTAGCAGCCAGGCGGTGATCGACGCTGTAGAGTTCGTGCAAAACGGCGGAATCGGCGAAGTCAATTTCGCACGCGGGTTGTGCTACAAACGTCGCAAGGCCATCGGTCCACTTGGGGACTACGCCATTCCTGCCGGTGTGGACTTCAACCTGTGGAGCGGTCCGGCCACCTACACCACTCCCCGTCTGACTCGGCCGAATTTCCACTACGATTGGCACTGGCAACGCCATTACGGCAACGGCGACTTGGGGAACCAGGGCCCGCACCAGACCGACATCGCGCGGTGGGGGTTGGGCTTGGATCGCCACCCCAACTCCGTCATCTCGTATGGTGGCCGATTGGGATACCAGGTCGAGAAGAAGGACCCCAACTACGTCGATGCCGGCGATACCGCCAACACCGAAGTATCGATTTACGATTACGGTGACAAATGCATCGTCTTCGAAACCCGTGGCCTGAGCGTTGATGATTCGGCCGACGAAGAATTGAACCGGCTGTTTGGATCGACCAAGGGCAACAAGATCGGCGTCGTCTTCTATGGCGACGATGGGTTCGTCGTACAAAAAAGCTACAACCAGTGCGATGTGTTCGACAAGAACTTGAACCTGGTCAAAGAATTCCGAGTGGGCGGGAACCTGAACTCGGCCCACTTCGACAATTTCCTGGCCGCTGTTCGAACCCGTGATGTTGGTTCGCTCAACGCTGATGTGCGCGAAGGCCACCTGTCAGCCGCCATCAGCCACCTGGGGAACATCTCCTACTACGTGGGCGAACGAAACCGGGTTTCCGTAGAAGAACTGGAACGTGCCCTCACCAAGATCAAGAGCCTGGACGACAACCGGGCGACGCTGCAGAGAACGGTCGCTCACTTGCGACAGAACGGCGTGGATTTGGACAAGTACCCGTTGGCGCTGGGCCCACACTTGCAATTCGATCCCGAGCGGGAGGTCTTTTTGAACTCGGACGAAGCCAACGGATGGCTGACGCGCGAGTACCGCGAGGAATTCCGTGTCCCCTCGGCAGACCAGGTCTGATTCGAGGGCAGCGTCCAGACGGTAGACTTCCAGACGACCACCCTGGGGCCGGCAGCCCGGATCCAAGGACACAGCGGCTGGCGCGACATGCGCGCCAGCCGTTTTTCTTTCGACCGGAGGGCCATCTTCACCTCAAGGCATCTCGGCGTAAGGCGGTTCCTCGCCTCGCAGTTCGGCCAGCGCATTACCGGCAGCACGCTGCTCCGCATCTTTTTTTGTGCGCCCCCAAGCCGGAGCGAATTTGCGCGATCGGATTTCGACGGCCACCTTGAACAACTTGCTGTGATCCGGACCGCGTTCCTCCAGCAAACGGTAGGTGGGAGGCGTGCCATGGTCGCGCTGCGCCAACTGCTGCAGCGACGATTTGTAATTGCCAACCGAACGTCCCTGGACGGCAGCGTGCAACTCCTCCCCGATGGTCCGCAAGATGAACTCTCGCGCCGCTTCGATTCCGCCATCCAAGTACACCGCGGCGATGATCGCTTCGTAGACGTCCGACAGCAAACTGCGGGGCACTCCCGAAGCCTGTTGCATTCCCTTGCCCAAAATCAAGCACTCCCCTAGACCCAACCTGCGACTCACGCGGGCACACACCCGGCGGCTGACCACCGCCGATTTAACCTGGGTCAGTTCCCCTTCAAGATATTCGGTATGTGTTCGGAAGAGAGCCTCACAAATTGTGAATCCGAGAATTGCGTCTCCAAGAAACTCCAGACGCTCATTGGATGCCAGCCGGTTCACCGCCCCGGAAGCATGCGTCAACGCCGCTTGGAGCAGATCGCGATTGCGAAAACGGTAGCCGATCCGCGCCTCGCATTCGGCGAGTTTGTCGACTTCGGAATCTGTTTCCGGATCAATCGGGACTTCAGCCATCGACGTTTGCTCGTGAGGTTCGCCAGAGTTGCACCATCGTATTCCATATCCCGGTTGATTGCTGAGAAGATATCCCCGAAATCGGAACAACGGCACCGCCCTCCCAGCCCCCCCCCATTCGAGCTGGAAGCTGCATGCACGCTCAGGGAAGGCCTTGATTCTAACGGTTTCATCGGTACTTCCAACTGTGTGTGCCAGAGAAAAGGGGCTCGCCCCGCACGCTATTGCCTCTCCTTTCCTCACAGTCCGCGTAGCAACCGGTGGTGTGAAAACCAAAATCTTCCCGGCCCATCCATTTCTTCGACCTATGATTGAACGCCCGTCCCGACACCCGGAAGACTCACCTCACCGGTCGATGCGAAGTCCGCGAAAATGGAACACCTGCTACTCAGTTGCACCAGTCTCGGTCTGGCCACCTGTTGGGCAGTGGGGGCGGGCTACCGCGCCGTCTCGCGTGCCAGGCGACGCTACCACTTGGTGCGATGCCGCCAGCAGTCCCTACAGTTGGCATGGCGCTCGGCAGAAAACGCTCTCCACACCGCCGTCTTGGATCCCTCACAAGCGGGAGGGAACGGTCTGCAATGGCGGGCCCTGGAGGTCGCCGAAATCGTGCGCGAATCCCTGGACTGCCAGTCGTTCTACCTGGTCGACCCGCACGGACAACCATTGCCCGAGTTTCGCCCAGGCCAACACTTGTTAGTGCGCCCACCCATGACCTCAGCATCGGGACTGACGCGCTGCTACTCCCTGTCCTCGGCTCCCAACCCCGATTACTGGCGCATCACTGTGAAGCGCCAGATTCCACACGATCGGCATCAGGCGAATCGATTGCAATCCGGCTTGAGCCATTGGATGCACTCTCATCTGCAAACGGGCGATTGCCTGTGGGTCGCTGGGCCCGCTGGCACATTCTTCCTCCCAAAGGACCTCGGCAGTCCCATCGTGTGCCTTGCCGCCGGGGTAGGCATCACACCGATGGCCAGCATGATTCGATGGTCGCTGGAACATCGCCCGCAGCGTCCAATCCGCCTCTTCTTTCAAGCCCGCGACCACCAACACTGGCCTTTGGGAGAAACGCTGCACGGCTGGAGCCGCTCCTTTCCCGAATATCACGCCACCACCTGTTTCAGCCAGATAGACGAGTCGAACCTGCTGGAACTGTCGCAACGCCTACCCGGCACTTTCCACCACGGCCACCTGGCTGTCGAGCAGATCACCGGTTGCACCGACGTGCACCAAGCTCACTTTTTCCTATGTGGCCCCCAAGCCTGGATGGATGCCCTCCGCCACGCCCTGGCCGGCCAGGGCGTGGCGCCGGAACGGATCCATTGGGAGTCCTTTGCGTCGCCTGTGCGCACTCGGGCAAACCAACCGGGGGCGGCCCATGCTCCCCAGTTCGAAACTCATTTCCAACGCAGCGAAACCAGCGCGCAATGGACCTCGGACGAACATTCGCTTTGGGAGCTGGCCCAGGAGAGCGGCGTTGTCATTCCCAGCGGATGCCTCAGTGGCGTCTGCGGCTGTTGCCGTGTGCGCGTCCTGCAAGGCCAGGTCACCTACGATCAAGAACCGGCCATCGACGTTCCGCCCGGGGAATGCTTAACCTGCATCGGACGGCCGGCCTCCAATTTGGTCTTGGATGCCTAAGAAAACCGGCCGGGCCGGCGGGTCGACACGCCGCAACTGCCGTTCCGCCCGGTTGTAGGAATGGAATCGATAACGACCGTCCGGCCCCCGTCTCTGGAGTCAATTCGCCTCCCACCTTTCGCTGCTGCCCGCCCCGCCAGGAGCTATGGTTGTGCGTCGTAAGATCCTCCATCCTGCGTCCCAAAAAACGCTTCACATGCACGACGGAACGATGATACCTCAGCTCCCCTCCCCATCGTGTCGAAACTATATCATCCGTCCGTTTGCGGTGGCCATCGTCTGCCTGGGCATGGGGCTGGGCCTCTCCTGGGCCATCGCCCAACCAGCTCCCGGTCCGCCGGCCGACCCCCGCGACCAGCAACTCGAATTGAATCTCGACCCGCAGCGTGTGGTCGGCCCGGACGCCTGCTCGAAGTGCCACGCCGCAGAAGTCCAGGTTTGGAAGAACACCCCTCACTTTCATACTTTTGCCACGCTGCATCGACGTCCGGAAGCCCGGCAAATTGCCGATCGCATGGGGATCAGCGAATTTCGTCGTGACTCGGCCTGCACGCAGTGCCATTACACGATGCAAACGCAGCCCGATGGACGACTCCAAGCCATCGCGGGCGTGTCCTGCGAATCATGCCATGGCGCTGCCCGCGACTGGCTCGAAATCCACAACGACTACGGCGGGCCAGGCGTAACGCGTGAGCAGGAAAGCGCACAACATCGCTTGCAGCGTTTGCAGCGCAGCATCGCGGCTGGCATGCGCAATCCAGTCAACGTCTACCTGGTCGCGCGCAGTTGCTACCGATGTCATACCGTGCCCGACGAACGCCTGGTCAACGTTGGGGGCCACCGTCCGGGCAGCCTGGATTTCGAACTGGTATCCTGGTCGCAAGGGACGTTGCGGCACAATTTCTTGCGCGGCGACGGGCACACCAACGCCCCTTCTGCACCCGACCGGTTACGGACCATGTTCGTGGCGGGAATCATCGCGGACCTGGAATTCAGCCTTCGCGCTGCGGCCAAAGCAACCGCTGAAGACAAGTTCGCCATCGTCTCCGCGCAGCGAGCCGATCGAGCGTCTCGTCGGCTGCAAGCCATCGAGGCCAAGACGCATGTGCCGTTGTTGCGTGATATCCTGCACATCTACCAACAGGTCGATATGTCCCTCGGCAACCAGGCGGCGATGGCCGCTGCAGCCGACGAGATCGCCGCACTTGGCATTCGCTTCGCCGCCCAGACCGATCCTCAGGCTTTGGAACCCATCGAAGCCTACATTCCCCAACCATCGGTCTGGAAGTGACCGCCGTTGCTTCCCACCTTCCTTGCACCGTCTAGCTGCCGACAAAGCCAGGCGGTGTCATCCCCATGGGCGGACCTGAATTCGGCCGATCAACTCCCGGCTTGATCGATCAACTGGTAGAACTCTTGTTCGGAGAGAATGGGTACTCCCAACTGCTGCGCCTTGGCCAGCTTGCTACCCGGGTTTTCGCCGACGACGACGAAATCGGTCTTGCGTGACACGCTGCTGGCGGCGCGTCCCCCCAAGCGCTCGATCAACTCCTCGACCTCTTCTCGGGTGTAGCGGGAAAGGGTACCCGTTACCACGATCGACTTGCCAGCCAGCGGCTGCTGCTGATCCGTCGGCGGACCAGCACGCGGCTCCTCCAACAGCACTCCCACCTCGCGCAACTCGCGAAAAATCCGTTCGCCAAACTCGCTGTGCAGAAAACTGTAAACACTGTGCGCGATGATGGGGCCGATCTCATCCAACGCGGCTAATTCCTCCTCACTAGCCGCATACAACCGATCGAAACTACCGAAATGCTGCGCGAGCAGTTTGGCCACCCGAGTCCCCACATGGCGGATCGATACGGCAGCCAGAACGCGGGCCAACCCTCGCGTCTTGCTGGCCTGGATGGCCGCCAGCAACTTTTCGGCTTTGCGATCTCCAAACTTCTCCAATCGCAGCAGTTGTTCTTTGCGAAGCCGGTACAGATCGGCGAAGGAACGGACCAATCCATGATCCACCAACTGGTTGACGATCTTCTCGCCCAACCCGTCGATATCCATCCCATCTCGCGATGCAAAGTAGACCAATTGCTGCCGCAGCTTGGCGGGACATTCCGGATTGTTGCACCGGATATAAACGCCCCCTTCATCTCGTTGCAAAGGAGCATGGCACTCCGGACAGCGTTGGGGAAAGCGGAATGGCCGCACGTCTTTCCCACGGCGGTGCAATTCCACGCGGACCACGTGCGGTATGATCTTCCCCGCTTTTTCCACCACGACCCAGTCGCCGATGCGGATATCCTTGCGTCGGATCTCGTCCGCGTTGTGCAGGCTCGCTCTGGAAACGGTGGTCCCCGCCAACTGCACCGGTTCCAGTTCGGCCACCGGAGTGACAACACCCGTCTTCCCTACCTGCACATGGATGCCTATCAGGCGAGTCACTGCTTCGTATTTTTCAAACTTGTAGGCCACGATCCAGCGAGGACTCTTGCTGGTGGCCCCCAGCCGCTCCCGTTGTTCAAAATCGTTGACTTTGATCACCAGACCGTCGACTTCGAAGTCCAGTTCGGCGATCCGCTCCTCCAATTCGCCGATGTGCTCTTCATCCAACTGACGCAGCAGTGACTGGCTGGAATCGAACAGCCTGGCCTCCGGGGTGGGCGGGATGCCATATTCCTTGATCTCAGCCAGGAATTCCATGTGATTACGGGCTCGCAACCCCTGGCAGTACCCCACGCTATGAGCAAAGAAGTGCATCGGGCGCTGCGCGGCTTCTTTCGGATCCTGCAAGCGAATGGTTCCCGCGGTGACGTTGCGTGTATTGGCAAACGGGGGCAGTCCCTGCCGCGATCGTTCGAGATTCAACCGCGCCAGGTCCGTATTGGTCATGTATACCTCACCACGCACCTCCAATAAGGGCGGAGGATCACCATCCAGTTTCAATGGCAAATCCAGAATCGTCTTGATCGTATGGGTAACATCGTCTCCCACCCATCCGTTGCCTCGCGTCACCCCGCGAACCAGTCGTCCATCCTGGTAGATTACCGCTGCCGCCACTCCATCGATCTTCAGCTCCAGTACCCACTCCACACGTTCGCCAGACAGACTCGTTTCGACGCGGTGCAGGAATGCCCGCAGCTCCCCCAAGTCATAGGTATTTTCGATCGACAGCATCGGAACCCGGTGCTCGACCTGAGCCAAATCCCCGCTGATCGCATCGCCGATCCGCTGCGTGGGACTGTCCGGCGTTACCAGGTGCGGATGCGCCGCCTCCAACCGCTTCAGCTCCTGCATCAACCGATCATATTCCAGATCGGAGATCTCCGGTTGAGCTTCGATGTAGTACTTGCGGTCGTGGTACCGAATCACCTCCCGCAGCGCCTGCACACGCTCCGCCGGGTCGTGGGGCAGTGAGGCCAGGATGTCCGATGCACTAGACATGGCACCTACTTAATTCACTCGAGAGAATCCGCCGCGGGCTTGCCTGCAGCCCAACCGCTACTGACGGGACTCGACGGCAGAACATTCCGGCCCAGCCACTCCCGGCCGGTTGTCGGCGCTGTTGGGAATCAAACACAAGAACTTCATCGGTTTGTCCCCCGTGTTGCGAAACTGGTGCACATCATCCGGTTGCACCAGAATCACGTCGCCGGCAGAAATTGGTCGCGGAGTTTCGCCATCGAGGACTTCTCCGGCTCCCTCCAACACGTACACTTCATGCTCATAGGGATGGTGATGGTGCGGCGTGTATCCACCCGGCTCGATCTCGAACTGCCGCATAGCGAAATTTGGTGCGCCATCCTCACGCGAAACCAACCAACGCACCGAACAACCAACGGCCCCTTCCATTTCGACCGGCAAACGGGCCACGTCCTCACTCGATTGCACCTTCATCGCGACTTCTCCTCTCCAGGCTCTCCAATGGTCAACCAATACCTCGCTGGTCGCACGCACCTGCGCCGCGCCAGCCGCCAACAGTATAGGCGATTCGCGGCGGGCCGAAATCCAGCGCGGTTCGGGGGGACGAACATCAAGCCAGGTCGCGATCCTCGAATAAGAGCAGGGCTAGGAACATGGCCAACAACACGTACAACAGGCAATACAACAGGTTGCCCGAAAGAAGAGACATGGTGATCGGGTTGCCTGCGTCGATGGCCGCCTGCAATGAGAAATGTTCCAGAATCGGTATGATCGTCGCCACCAAACTGGCCACGAACTTAACGATCTCAAACCCCTCCTGAGTACTGCTGACCAATGACGTGGTCAGGTTCCCCACCACATACAGGGCGAAACAGACCGACAGGTTTGCCAATTGGGGCAACCGCGTCGCCAATGCCACGCTGACCGCGGTCAACACCACCGATTGCATGAACGCCATCGCCAGGCCGGGCACCGTTCGGAACATCTCCAGATGGCACGTTTCCCACCCCGGCATTTGCATCGAATTCTCCCGCGCATCGTAGATCGGCTTGTAGGCCACCGCCGTCAATTCGAGCGAGCCAAGGACGAAGAACATGAGCATCAATACCCAGAAAATCCCCAGGAACTTGCCGATGATGAAGCTGCGCCGCTGAATCGGCTTGCTCAATATAGTCAACGCCGTCTTTCCCTCGATCTCCTCGCTGATCGAGCTGCTCGCCGACCATATCCCCTGAAAGGCAGCCAAAAGCATGATGGTGGTGATCCCGCAATCTTTCAGCAGTTTGATATCTTCCCCGAACGTGTTGAACGACAGGAACTCGTACAACAACACGGCGATCGAACCCAACAGCATCAGCACCAGGAACAATGGTTGGGCCAATTCGTTCTTCACCGTGGCATGTGCCACCGCCGAGGCTCGCGGCGCCACCGAATTCTGCAGCAACAATGCCAGACCGACCAGCAACGTGGCGATCGCAGTCATCACCAGACTCGTCGCCTGCGGCACCGGCGGCCGAGTGAAAATGTGAAACGTCAGCTTGGCCTGATCGATCTCGCGATTCTGCACATGCAATTTCCGTCCCTCTTCGTAGGGAATCGGCATGTCCTCTTTTCGCTGACTGGTACTGGACCAGGTAATCGTCTCGTTGGGTCCGATCTGAATCGGCGTCCGTTGAAAATCGGCCGGATCGGCGGCATCCCCTAATACCACCATCGTCGAACTCGATACCTCGATGCGATGCAACAAGTCCGTGTCCACCGGCACATCC
>RFIQ01000331.1 GCA_003695565.1 Planctomycetota bacterium
CTAATGGACGCTGATGAACGCGAATAGATGCGACTAGATGTGGCTAGATGCGGACGGACGCAGAAGGACGAGGATGGATATGGATCAGTGGGATGAGGATAAGTGAGGCAGATGCAGGCAGATGTGGGTAGATTGCGATCGATGTGGATTGATGAGGATGGGTGAGGATGAGCTGGGCCGCTGGTCGTCGGGCTACTTCCATAACACCAGGAAGACGTATGCCAGGACGGCGATCGTTACGATGGCATCAATTACCAGGAAGGCAATTAGCTTAGGACTGATCTGCATCCTCTCTCCTCCTTTTCGACAACTTGCCGGGGCCGATCCAAACAATTGGAGCAGTGGGCCGTGGGGTCGCCAACGGCAGCCAGGCCCGGCTGGCCGTCGCTGTTTTTAGCCGGCCGGAGTGGCGGTCGGGCAGTCTGGGGCCGCCGCACCTGTCGCCACTGGAATACGTCGGGGATGACCGAAGAAGTACCGGCGGCGAATCACCTCGGCGACTTCCTCCGGCACGTGCTCCACCCAGCCGGGATCACCCGCCTGGATCAGCCGCAGGACTTCACGAGAGAAAGTGCTCAGGTACTTCGGGTTGTAATTATCGAGCTGCTCGATACACCCCTTGCCCACCAGGTAATCATACAGGTGGCGGATATCGGGCGCTACCTGCAGATTTTCGACCGTGGTCAACTCACCCGAAGTGCGGTTCAACAACGGATAGATATAGAGTTTGAGATTGTTCTTGAACAAGCGGCCGAATGATTCCAGAATGCCCCCTTCCAATTCGGTGTAGTAATTCTCGTCGAACAATTCCGCCAGGCTGGCGGCTCCCATCGTGATGCCGATCTTCTTCTTGGTGTGTCGGCTCAGGTAAGCAGCCAACCGGAAGTACTCGAAGTAGTCCGAAATCAAGACGGTCATGCCGCAGGCGGCCAGGCAGTCGACGCGAGCCAGAAAATCTCGCAGGTCGATATCGCCTCCCTCCGCATTGGCGCGCAGGTTCCGCATCGTGATCTCGGCCAACGCAACGACATCGTCGGGTTCGACATCCTCTTCCGCCACGAATTTCTCCCGTGCGGCGCGAAGCATGTCCAGGTTGACGTGCGTGGTGGGACGAAAACTCCCCCGCTCGACCAGAATCGCCTTCTTGTACAATGCCTCAGAAGGTTGCAGGACCTCGCCGGTGGCAGAGAACATAGCGGCGTTGCTCAAACCGAGTTGGACCAACCGCAGACTCATCACTCGATTGTCCACATGTCGGAAGGCGATGCCTGAAAACTCGATCATGTCGATTTCGATCCGCCGCGTGGACAAGTTGTCCAACAGCGATTCGATCAACAGATCCGGTTCATGGTTCAGGAAGAAGGCGCCATAGATCAGATTCACACCCACGATCCCCAACGCCTCTTGCTGTGCCGCGTTCTCTTTGTCCAGCATCCGCACGTGGATCACGATTTGGCTGTCTTCGTCGCGCGGATGGGCTTGGAAGCGGATGCCCATCCATCCATGGCATTCGTTCGTACCTTTGAAGTTACGCGCGGCCACGGTATCGGCGAAGGCAAAGAATCCGGTGGTATCACCGCGTACCTCGCGCAGTCGTTCCAGGTTGAGGCGATGTTCGTGGTCCAACATGGCTTCGAGACGCTGGCGGCATACGTACCGCTGGCAGGGGCCGTATATCGCATCGCTGACCGACATGTCATACGCGGACATGCTCTTGGCAATTGTCCCCGCGGCTCCGCCGACACGGAAGAACCACCGTACGACCTCCTGACCTGCGCCGATCTCGGCAAACGACCCATAACGGCGGGGGTCCAAATTGACTGCCAGTGCCTTTTGTTCGGTGCTCAAGATTTCGCGCGGCATGTCATCGCTCTCATCGGAAGGTGCGGAAGGGTGACAGAATTCGGCAAAGACATATGGCCTACGGAGAATTAAATGTCGAGCAAAATCCCGCCGATTGGGAAAGAGTTGCTGGATGGACGGGACGCGCGACCGCTACCTTCGGTACTTTCAAACCGCATCGATCGTCTCAACGCTACCTCACGCCCGGTCCGATCCGACGATACGGACGTGGTTAGCCAAGCGTCAAGCAAGAAATCCGCGCAGCCTTCGGGCACTCCGTGCTCTGGGCGGGGTCGGCCGGATGACCGCGCTGCTCTTCATTTTCGCACCACGTCATCCGTCGGCTGGATAAGAAAGGTGGCGAATGCGGCTTGGGATGGAATTTGCAGAGCGTGCCGTCAAGCGCGCCGTGCCCTTTAGCGCCCCGCCCGGATGGGCCAATTCGGGTCATCCCGGTGAGCGGCTTCCATGATGGCGACCGCTCGGGCGACTACGTCCGGGAACTGGGCAGCCAGATCGTGTTGTTCTGCTGGGTCCTCCGCCAGATCGAAGAGCTGGACTGAATCACCGAACATGGGGCGACGGATGGCTTTCCAGTCGCCGAAGCGTACCGCCTGGGCCGAGCCTCGTTCCAGGAATTCCCAGTACAGTGGGGCGCCGCGCGACCGATCCCGCCGACCACCGCGCAGAACGTTGGCGAAGCTCTCGCTGTCCAATTGGGCGTCGGAGGGAATGTCGGCACCGGCCAAGTCAGCAAACGTACGGAAGAAATCCCCGAAGTACCACACGCCAGTCGCCTCGGTACCAGCGGGAAGGGTGCCGGGCCACCAGGCGATGGCGGGCATGCGGATGCCGCCTTCGGCCAAATCGCGTTTGTAGCCGGTGAACGGCCCGTTGGAATCGAAGAAATCGGCGGAATGCCCACCCTCCTGGTGCGGGCCATTATCGCTGGTGAAGAACACGAGCGTCTGGCCGTCGATGCCCAGTTCCCGCAGGCAGTCCACGATCCGCCCGCAATCGCGGTCGATGTTGCGAATCATGGTGGCAAAACCCTTCTCCGGATCAGGCCAGTCCCGATCGGCCAGTTCACCCCAGCTCGGCACCTCCATTCCCTCCCGTCCAGCTTCGTTGTTGGCGTGCGGGACATTCATCGCCAGATAGAGGAAGAACGGTTCATCCGCGTGCATGCGGATGAATCTCAGTGCTTCGTCGATGAACAAATCGGGTGCATACTGCACCCGCTTTTCCGCCACTCCCTTGCCCGCTTGGGGATGCTCCAGAGTTTGAAATTCCCGCCATTTCTCGGCAACTCGATTCGGCAGCCGAACAACCTGGCCATTGCGAATCAGAAACTCAGGGTAGAAATTGTGTGCGTGCCACATGTTGACGTATCCGAAGAAGTGGTCGAATCCCACATCGTTCGGATTGGACAGCTCGGACGGCGTACCCACGCCCCATTTGCCGATGCAGGCTGTTGCGTATCCGGCGGAGCGCAACACGGAGGCCAGAGTTGGTTGGCCGGGGGAAATGACGATGGGATCGGTGGAGTTGCCACGGACCGGGGTATGGCCCGTGTGCTGGCCGGTTAACAAGACGCTGCGCGAAGGAGCGCAAACCGTGCATCCGGCATAGAACTGAGTGAAACGCATTCCCTCGCGGGCCAGCGCATCCAAACGGGGCGTGGCCAGCACCCGTTGCCCGTAGCATCCCAGGTCTCCGATCCCCAAGTCGTCGGCCAGAATCAGAACGATGTTCGGCGGTCGATCCCGGTCCTGACCGCACAGTGGAGGGGAAGCCGCCACCGATGTCCAGCATGCGATGGCCAACAGGCCCCACCATCCCAAATTCAAACGATTCATCGATGGTTCTTCTCCTGGCAACGGCCGACAGGGAGCTCTCCGCGGAACTCCTGATTGGAGGGTACACATTAGGTCGGGAAAACGCAGGCCGCCGGCTGTTTCGGAAGCCCGCCCGCAGTGGCATCAACTGGTCTGGGGTCGACGCGCAATCCACACCGAAGTATGAGCGTGGCGCAAGACGTACCGCGAGGCGCTTCCCATCAAGAATCGTTCCAGCAGATTCTTGCCGGTATCTCCCATGACCATCAAGTCGATCTGGTTTTCTTCGGCGAATTGAGTCAGCGCATTGCCGACATGGACGGCATCCAACACATGCCCGCGAGCTTGTCCCACGACCGGAGAAAGTTGTTCGATGACCTGATCCACTTTCTGCTTCAACGCTTCGCGCATCTCGTTTAGATCAAAATCGAAGGGCACGTCGGTGTACGCCATCGGCAACTGCAATACGGATACGACATCGACTTGGGTGTTCTCCCGCCATTTGAATTCCGAGATCTGCTTGATGGCAAACCGACTCGGTTCCGAATCGTCGAATGCCAGGCATAGACGCAAGGTGTCATGTTCGCGATCCTTCAAGCCAGTGGGCCGGACCACCAGTACGGAACAATGGGCATGCGTGGCAACCGAATCGCTCACGCTCCCCAGTAACACGCGTTCCAGGGCCGAGTGCCCTTTGGCTCCGATCACGATCAACTCGGTACCTCGTGCCGCGGCTTCCTCCAGGATCGTCTTGCTGACGTGGCCCTCGCGGGCCAGCGTCTCGACGTGCGCGTCGGCCCCGTCGAACATTTGGGCGATCCGTTGCGTCGCTTCCTCCGCACGCTTTCTTTCCGCCTCGATAGCGGCCTTCATCCATTCCACGACCTCCACGGATCCATGCACACCGTAGTCGGGAACGACTGATAAGACCAAGACATCCAAGGTGTCGCGATGAGGCAGGTGCGCCAACAACCAGGCGGCTTCCTCTGCGCCGGCGGAACCATCAGTTGCAATCAATACCTTCACGTCGCATCTCCTTGGCAAA
>RFIQ01000332.1 GCA_003695565.1 Planctomycetota bacterium
ATCCACATCCGTGTGGGGGCGATCCAATTGCTGGGCGCTGCCAGTCATCCGCCGCGTATGCGGGCAGGGGTGACTCGGGCACGCGCCAGAAGTGTTGGGAGAGGCTGGATCGCGATTCGTTCCGTCGATGCACGAGTCATCGGCCCTCGGCGACTCGGCGGCTCAGCCAAACCGTGCGGCTGGGGCAAACATTGACGCCCGGCCCCCGCGCACGTGGGACGATTGTTGCGACCGTCAGGACCACCTTCGCGAAGCGGCCGCATGGGAAGTCTGCGACGAAGGACGCGGCTGGATCAGGTCCAGCGGAGAAGAATCGGTCGATCCCTCGAACCCCGGCGCGCGATCCGGGCCGCGAAATCGAATACCGGCAAACCGCGCAGAGATCGGAATACCGACCGAGTCGAAACAGGCGGGGGATAGCATCTGCAGCACGGATTCGGCGATCTGCCGGTTATACCGCCGGCCCACGATCCGCCCATCGAGCAAGGGGGCGATCTGAGCCTCAGCCCACAATACCAGCATCGCGCTGGAGGATCGCATGCCCTCGGCACAGCGAATGGCTTGTTCCGGACGCCAGCCCAGAACCGGCCCTTGGCGCGGCCCAAAGCGGTAAACGTCGACGTGATGGGGAGCGTCCATGCGGCTCAGTAGGGCATCGCTGAAGACCTCCAATCTCTGCCGAAGCAAATTTAGATGGGCCGCCATCTCGCTGGGGATACCCGCGCCGAAGACGATCAAATGCAAACATCGATGCCGCGCTTCGACGTGAGCATTCATAACGCTGTGGACCAGCGGCGAGAATTCGGCATCCAAACCCCGCTCTTCCAACGACCGGCCATGGTAGGCCAGGCAGCGAACAAGTGGTTCGCTCAGCAGTACCTCCTGAATGACCGGAAGTATCTCATGCCAAAGTCGTGCCCGCAAACTGGAACCCGGCCGAGAGATCGCCGTTCGGTGGGCGGCCAACCGAGCGCTCCAGTCCTCATGACGAAACCGGCTGGACAACCAGTAACTATGGACAGACGCACTGTGCGGAACGACCCCCGAACGCAGGTGCGCCGGTGCGCCATGGGCGAAGCAATTGGCCAGACGAACCAGATCATAGGCATGCATGGAGAAACAGATTCTGGGGTTGGAACTTCGGAAATGCGGAACTGCGAGCCAGCCCTGTTTCGGAATGCAATCTCTGGTCCGCATACCGGCCCCTTGGTCGCGCAGGTGGTCATCTCACAATCGCAACTCCTTTGCCAGTAATGCCTTAGCTGGGTCGCACCGCAGGCAGGCCGAAATCTTACTGCGGACGTCGCGTTGCCTGCCGGCAACAATCCCAGGTTGTTTCTGTTGCCTCGAAGCAACACCGGATGGTCGTTGCGCACCACCGACTCGCCTGGCTACCGCACGGACCAGCCCCGCGCTTCGTCGCAAGAGAGCGACTTCCAACCGCTGCGAGGGACTGAATTACTCCCTCCGCCAGGCATCTAGTCATATGTGTGTTAGCCGAACGGCGCGAACCGTCGGGCCGGCTTTCCATCGCGTTCGCCATCGCCGGATCGACTTCGCACCAGCCCTCCAATCCGACTCACAAACGGCACAAACGGTGCCAGGCACCTCAGTTACCCTACGCCCCGAAGGAACGGCACGAACAGGGCACGAACGGTGCCAGGCACCTCAATTCCCACCAGGCACCTCAATTCCCAGGCACCTCAATTACCACCTTAGCGCTGCCCCGTCGGGGTGAATTACGATCATGACGATCGTGCTGCGCCCCGAAGGGGCAGGACCATACCAGCCTAGGGCGACAAGGTCCCGCGAGCTCCGCTCGCGCGCGGCCGCCGCCCTGGGTACACGATCAAGAAAAAAACCATCAGCCCTGAAAGGGCGCACCAAACGCGTTCCTTGATGCAGATCTTGGGGCGCCCTTTCAGGGCTGGGACGGTTGGGGCATCCGGTTTTCCCAGGGCGGCGCTTCAGGCGGCTACGCCGCTGTGGCTCATGCCCTGGGTTTGCATGGCGCTGCCCCTTTCGGGCGGTTACCATCCAACCTGCGTGACATGATGCACACGCAGACGAACCCGAACGACTTGGAGATGGCGGCAAACATCAAGAGCCGCGAAAACCCAACAAAAAAAAGGCTGGGGCCATCCCCAACCTTTTCTAATCATTGCCAAAGCTACCCGGCATGGACTCGAACCATGAACGGCTGAACCAAAATCAGCTGTGTTACCATTACACCACCGGGCAGTCTGGCCGGGAGAGGAAGACCGTGGTGGCGGCCTCGCCCGACTCTGATTTACACTCTATCCGGACCGATCCGAATTGGCAACCGCAAACGCCAGACGTTGTAGCTCGACCGCCAGATCGACATCCACGATTGCCAATTCCTTCTGCACCGGAAGGCTGACAGGGGCAAAATTCAAAATACCGGATATTCCGGCATCCGACAATCGGCGGGCCAACGCCGGAGCCGGTTCCGCCGGAACGGCCAATACGGCCAATCGTGCGTTCAACTGAGGAATTTTCTCTTCCAGGGCGTCGATGCTGAATACGGGAATGCCATTGACTTCTGTACCGATTTTGGTCGGGTCCGATTCGAAGACGGCGCGCAGCACGAATCCTTGTTGCTGGAATCCGCGATAACGAACCAGAGCGCTCCCCAAGTTACCGAGTCCGACCAGGATGGTATTCCAGGTACCATCGGTGCCCAGTGCTTTACGAAGGGCATCGACCAACCCTGCCACCTCATACCCGACCCCACGCTTGCCGAATTCACCGAACAATGCCAGGTCGCGACGGATCTGGGAGTCGCTCAGGCCCAGTCGGTGCCCCAATGCGCTGCTCTTGATCGTGGCGATGCCGGCGCGTTGGAAATGTTGCAACTCGCGCAGGTACAACCCCAGACGGTGGGCGGTTGCGGCGGGAATGGCCCCCGATTCTACGGTGGGAACCGCGTCCGAAGTATCGGAACTGTGCTGTGGACTCGATACTGACGCCGGCGGCTCTTCCCCGGGTCGGTTGGGTCGTTGCGGCACTCCACCCTCCTGTTGATAACCATATGACCGTTGTGCATATCATACCCGCTGATGCGCCGAAGGTCCTAGAGTACTTCACCGGTGGGTTCGGGCAGGGGGAGTGGGAACGCGTCAGGTTGCCTACATTTCGGTACGAAATTCCTCCTGGAAATCGCGCCGGGGTGGAAGCGCAGCAAGATGGCGGCCGACCGAGTGTGGAAGACCCAGCGCAGCCGTGTTATAGGCTCCATGCTTTTGTAGGAGGGATCAACTGGCGCCAAGCGAACCGGGTGCTTGTTCCATGCCGCTCCGTGCCTCCTGGGCCGCCAATTTGGCCTGCTGCTGGGCCTGCAACGCAGGATCCTTCGCATCGCGTTGTTGACCAGTCGGCCGGATCGAAGATTCCTGAGAGAGCTACAGCCCCGAGTTACCCCCGACAAATCGTCTGAGCGTCTGAGAATCATGGGGGCTTTGCTCTGGATTCTGAACGCGGGCGTTTGGTATGAAATTGTGGGAGTGCGCGGCCGGTGATGAGACCAAGGAGGGGAACTAATGATTGAACTGCATGCAGAGGTCCAGCACAGCTTGGGGCAAGAACGGGCGATCGAACGCGTGCGGCAGTTGGTGGCGACACTGACGGAAGCGTTTCCCCAGCAGGTGCACCGGGTGCAATGGCACGCGCGCAACCAAAGCGTATTCGTCCAATTCGTGGCGTATGGCTTCCCGGTTTCGTGGCGTGCCGATATCTATGATGACATCGTTTCACTCTCCGGGGCCATTCCAGATTCGGCACGCAGCGTTCGCCGCAAGATTATCGAAGCGACGGTTGCTCGTGTGGAGCAGGTCTTGCATCCCGGGGTTACGTTGCCAAGGGCCGCTTGAGGTGGATTCCTTCGCGTTCCAGATCGGCGGCGGTGAGTTTGTCTTCTTGCATCGCCAACCACAGCAACAACCCTTTTTGGGCGTGCATGCGGTTTCCCGCTTGTTCAATGACCAGGCTGTTGGGGCTTTCCATTACTTCGTCGGTGATCTCTTCGCCTCGCTTGGCAGGGAGGCAATGCAGCACGCGGCACTCCGGCCTGGCCATCTCCAGTAGATAGCGATTGACCTGGTAGGGGGCGAAGTCCTTGCGACGCCGTGCCGATTCGGCTTCCTGCCCCATGCTGGTCCATACGTCGGTGTAGATAAAATCGGCCCCACTTAAACCGGTCTCGGGGACTTCCGTTTGCAAGATTTCTGCGTCTTGATATCGTTCGCGGATCCGAGCCACGATCTCCTGCGGGATGAAGTACTTGCGGGGGCCTACCAAGTGAAACCTGGCTCCCACCATGGCGCAGGCCACGGCCAGGGATCGAGCGACGTTGTTGCCATCACCGACAAACGCGACGATTTTGTCCTCCAGATCGCCCCCGGCGGCACGCATTGTCATCAGATCGGCCAGGGCCTGACAGGGATGCGCTGCGTCGGTCAAACCATTGATGATGGGGACCACGTTGAAAGCCGCCAATTCCTCGACCGTGCGGTGATGCTTGGCGCGGCACACGACAAAATCCGCGTACTGGGCCAGCACCCGGATGAAATCCGCCGTCGATTCCCGGCTCTGCCAGCCCACCTCCTGTCCCAAGAACATGGCGGTGCCGCCCAGGTGGCAGATGCCGGCTTCAAAACTGACGCGGGTGCGCAAACTGGGCTTCTCGAAGAGCATGGCCAAGACGTTCCGCGCCAGCCAGGCGGGACGGCGTCCCTGCGCATGCAACTGTTTTACCTGTTCTGCGATGACCAGGATTTGCTCCAATTCGTCACGGTTCAAATCCATCATGGTCAATAGATGTCTCACGGTCATCTCCTTGCAAACATGCTTGTATCGGTGCAGTTCTTGTTCGACGAGGGGCGCTAATCGTCGCCGTCGGCAGGTATCGACTCGGGGACTGCGGGCGATGTCGCGTCGGTATTGCGATCCGAGGAAGACGCAGCGCCAGTGGTGGCGTCGGCACCGACAGATTCGGTCGACTCTGACTGCTGTTGGGTAACTGCGTCGGATCGGTCCGCATGGCCGGTCGTCGCGAAAGCCGCACCGGGTTCAGTCGCCGGTGCAGCAAGTTGGCTGACGAACCGTAGCACATGAGAAGCCAGTTTCTCCATGCCGCGGTCGATCTGCTCATTCGAAATATTCATCGCCGGCAGCAAACGCAACACATTGCCTTGCGTGCAATTGATCAGCAACCCGTCCTGCAGGCACTGCCCCACGATATCGGTGGCATCGACATCCAACTCGATGCCGATCATCAGCCCCGCCTGGCGAATCTCTCGAATATGCGGGCACTGTTCAACCAGATCATCGAGGTGAGCGCGAAACCGCTGGGCGACTTCGCCTGCTCGTTCCAGCAATCCATCTTGTTCGATGGTCTCAATCGTGGCGATACCGGCCGCGG
>RFIQ01000333.1 GCA_003695565.1 Planctomycetota bacterium
GATATGTCGCGAGTGCGCTGAAACATGTCCCATGCACTCCCGCGCCACGGCCTGGGAGGCAGTGGCAGCGCAAGGTTACGGTGGTATTGTGCCGGGTCCACGCCGGCCTTCAAAGCCCACTGGCAAGGGCGTGGGTAGCGGGCGACCGGCGAGGAAGCGGCCGATCCAGGTTCGAACTGGAAACGATGCCCAGCCCCCGGCGCGACCGACACGCGGTGGCTACGAAATGCACCAGAGGCAACACAGCAGACCAAAAGGGGAGCTTCGCGCTGCCTGGAACTGGAAGTTTGGGGAAAACGCGTGGTTCCACGGAAAGCACAACTGGGGAAGAAGGTTTTTCAGGCGGTTGTGTTGGTGGTCGTCGTCTGGGGGATTGCCCTGACGGCGCGCCGCGCCGGGCGAGACCTGCAGCAGCAGCGCAGCGAATTGGTGGCTCAGGCGGAGCAACTGGAGCGGACGGCGGTTGAGGCGAGCGATCCACGCGCCACTGCGCTGCGGGCCGAGGCACAGCGCCTGCGGCGCGCGGCAGAGCAGTTCTGGCGAGCCTCCCCTGGCGGCCTGATGCTGGCTTGTGCGACGTATGCTCTGGGGTTGCTCCCCGCCGCGTTCTTCTGGCGCAAATGTTTACATTCGGTGGGGCAACGCGTTCCGATGCTGGACGTGTTGTGGGCCTACCTGTATGGCAACCTGGGCAAATATTTTCCGGGTAAGGCCATGGTGTTGGTCTTGCGAGTCGCCGAGTTGGCCCCGCACGGCGTGTTGAAGACGACGGTGACAGTCACCATCTTTATGGAAACATTGACGCTGATGGCAGTCGGTGGAGTGGTATCGGGAATCTGTTTGATGGTGCTGGAGATCGATTGGCGGTGGACGCTGCTGTCGGCGGGGCTGGTGGCTGCTACGGGGCTGCCCACGCATCCGGCCCTGCTGCGATACATCCTGCCGCGTTTGCAACGGGGAGTCGACGCCCAAACGATGGAACAGTGGACCCGGCAAATCACATGGCGACTGATGGCACAGGGATGGGGCCTGTTGCTGGTCACCTGGTTGTTGTGGGGCGCGAGTTTGACTGCGGTTCTAGCCAGCCTGCCGGTGGCCGAGGTGACCGGCGTGGCCTGGTGGCGATTGTGGCTGGCCGGCCAGGCAGCCGTTGGATTGGCCGTCGTCCTGGGCTTCGTTTCCCTGGTCCCCGGTGGTGCGGGAGTGCGGGAGCTTGTATTGTCGGTCGTGCTGAGTCCCATCGTGGGGCCAGCCGCCGCGTTGAGCAGCGCAATTTGGATGCGGATCGTGTGGTTGGCGACCGAATTGGCGTGCGTGGGAGGGGTAGCTGGTTTCCGCATGCTGAGGTCAAACAGGGGAGAAGAATCGTGAATGCGGCCAGGCCCGAGTGGACGATCGTGGTGCCGGTGTACAACGAGGAACCGAGCCTGCGCGAACTGGTGCAGCGAATTCGGGCTGTGGCCGAACGAGAATCCGCCACATACGAGGTCCTGTTGGTGGACGACGGTTCGACCGACGGCTCGTGGGAAACGATCGAAGCGCTGGCGAACGCCGATCCGCAGCGCATCCGCGGCGTGCGTTTTCGAAGAAATTTCGGAAAAGCGGCCGCGTTGGAGGCGGGGTTCTCCCGGGCCAGCGGACGGGTCGTAATCACCATGGATGCCGACCTGCAGGACGATCCGGCCGAAATCCCTCGCCTGGTGGCCCGACTCGCCGAGGGATTCGATGTCGTGTCCGGGTGGAAGAAGGTGCGGCACGATCCGTGGCACAAGGTATTGCCCAGCCGGGTATTCAATTGGATGATCAGCCGCCTGACGGGCGTCCAATTGCACGATCACAACTGCGGGTTGAAAGCCTATCGCCGGGAAGTGCTCGACGAGGTGCACATTTACGGCGAAATGCACCGGTTCATTCCCGTCCTGGCTGCGGCGCGCGGATTTCGGGTGACGGAAATCGCGATCCAACACCATCCTCGCCAGCATGGAAAATCGAAGTACGGAGTCGAGCGATTCATCAAAGGGTTCCTGGACCTGATGACGGTCTACTTTTTGACCGGGTATGGGAACCGGCCGCAGCATCTGCTGGGCTCGCTCGGTTTGATTAGTCTAGGATTGGGAATGCTGGGGTTGCTGGGGTTGACGGCCTGGTGGATTGTTTCCCGCTTGACCCCCATGCCGGACGTGCATCTGCACAGCCGGGCCATGTTCTACTACTGCATCGTGGCCCTGCTGTTCGGCGGACAACTCGTTTCGGTCGGCTTCTTGGCGGAGATGATTCTGGCGCAAAACCGCGATCGGCTGAAACTCTACAGTGTGGCGGCGGAGACTACGCCGCCCGGCCAACGGCCGATCGAACCGGAACGAAAGGACGATTGAAGCGAAGCGGCGGCATGAAGGGTGGCACCAGGAAACCGATATCGGCGGGGCGAGGCATGGAACCGACGGGCAGGGCAGGGGACGGGAATCGGCGCCTAGCCACACTGCTGGTGCTGGTCTTCTTCGCCGTGCAGTTGACGCGGCTGGTACAAGTCCGTTCGGCGACCGGTGAAACCCCGTTCCTCTCGGCCAACGACCGCAGCCGGTGGTGCACCATCGCCGCGTTGGGGATCGAAGGAACCTATCAGATCGATCGGTTGTTAGAAATTCGCGATCCCGAGACGCGCCGCCGCAACTGGTACACGATCGACCTGGTACGACACTTGGGGCGCGATGGCCGGTTGCATTACTACAGTAGCAAGCCAACGCTCCTGCCCACGCTCTACGCCGGCGTTTACATTGCTGTGCGCAACCTTACTGGCTGGACGTTGATGGGGGAACCGTTCTTGATCGTGCCATTGATGTTGGCGATCGTGAACCTGTTGCCTTTGTCGCTCTTTTACTGGGGTACCATACGTTGGATGCAGGAGCGGTTCCTGCGGGAATCGACCTGGGGAACCGTGGCGGTGGGGATGTTTCTGTGCTGGGGATGCTTTCTGTCGACCTTCACCACCACCCTGAACAATCATTTGCCGGCAGCCATGGCGACCGGAGTTGCCTTGTGGTGTTTGGACAGGATGGTGCTGGGGGACGTGCGGGCGCGGTGGTTCGCACTGTGCGGCCTGGCTTCGGCACTGGCCGCCGCCAATGAATTGCCGGCTCTGGCCTGGCTGGCCGCGGCCGGCGGATTGTGTGCCTGGTTTGATTTTCGCAAAGCGGTAGTGTGGTGGTTGCCCGCGACATTACCGGTCGTGTTGGGGGCGGTGGGCACGAACTACATGGCCCATGGCACGTGGAAGCCAGCATACGCGCATCGAGGGGCTGGCGAGTACCTGGGGACCATCGCGCTCGATCGCCCTCCTGCAACGCTCGATCAAGCGGTGGCCGATCCGGTGTGGCGGGAGCGGTTGATCGCTGCGTTACGCCAGGCGGGCTATTTGGACCGCCCGGAGGCCAGCGTTCGCGTGGGGCGGCGTCCCGGAACGCTCGAGGTACTCGACGAGGCCTCCGGTACCCATCTGGCGATCGTTTGGGACGAGCCGAGCGGCCGAGCGGCCGTGCATCGCTGGGGGGACTGGTACGATTATCCCGGCAGCTACTGGACGGCGGAAAACAAGCGGGGGATCGATCGAGGTGAACCCAGTCGAATCAGGTATGCCCTGCATTTTCTCGTAGGCCACCATGGGATTTTCAGCCTGACTCCATTCTGGCTGCTGGCGGTATGGGGCACGGTGCGGGTGTTGCGCACGCCGCTGCGGCCCCGCGTGTGGTTGGATCGGCAATTCCTGGTCGGACTGGCCATCGTGGCGGTGTCGATTACCGTCCTCGTGTTTTACATTGTCCTGAGAGGGCAAGAGGATCGGAATTACGGCGGGATCGCCAGCGGGCCGCGATGGACATTCTGGATGATCCCACTGTGGCTGTACCTGAGCGGTTTCGCGTTGCAACGGCTGGAGGCTGGCGGTCGGTGGCCACAGCGGGGAGTCGAAGTGTTGATTGCCTGGAGTTCCCTGTCCGCGTGTTGGGCCTGGAATAATCCCTGGTCGCATCCGTGGCTCTATCAGTGGTGGCTATGGATGGGCTGGGGTGGTTGAGCGCCCCCCGGGCTCAGCTCCATCGGCGGCGGGCTTCCGGCAAGGGATAATCCTGCACGGATAGACCCCGGCGATGGCGAGACACTTCCCGCAGCCGCCGGTATCCGCGGGTGACCAGCTCCACGCGCTGGGCGACGAAATCGGGGTCCAACCGCCGGCGATCCAAGTCGCCGGTGCAGGTTACAGGCTCGAAATGCTCGTCCTCGATGTATTGGGCCAGGGCAGGCGAGCACCGCAGATGGCAATCGGGCCGCAAATGCAGCGTTTCCGGGTCGACCCAGCCGATGATGTACTGCAAGTAGAGCGCGCTGTGGTCGATCCGCTCGACCGGCTCTCCACACACGAAACACAGATACCCCTCGTCGCATTTGGCCATCTTCGACAGTTTCCTTTCGCACGGATATACTTGAGGATACGCCGATTCGCTCCTACGCCCATCCTAACCTGGATTCTTCATCATGTCCGAATTGCCAATCGTGCAGGATACCCCTCGCCAGGCGCAACGGGCGGGGGAGTTGATCTTGAAATCGATCCCGCCGCGCGATCCGAGGGCCGGAGGCGGAAGGGTCGAACCGCTGCCGATGAGCATGGAGGAAGCGCGGCGGCGGGGGTGGGATGAGTTGGACATCGTGATCGTCACCGGCGACGCCTATGTCGACCACCCCAGTTTTGCCATGAGCATCCTGGGACGCGTGCTAGAGGCCGCGGGCTTCCGGGTGGGGATCGTCTCCCAACCGGATTGGAAAAACTGCCGGGATTGGCAACGGTTCGGTCGGCCGCGTTTGTTTTTCGGCATCAGTGCCGGCA
>RFIQ01000334.1 GCA_003695565.1 Planctomycetota bacterium
CCTCCGCATCGCACACCCGACATCGTGGAGACGCTGGATACCGCCGATTCGCTGGCTGAGCGACTGCGGCGTTATCGCGAGACCATTCGCTCCGCCCCGCGTCCACGCTTGCACTACCGTCGACGTGGAATCGACAAAGCGCTGTGCCAGATCATTGACCGTTGCCTGGCCGTCGATCCAGACAAACGCTTTGCCAACGTGCAACAAGTCATCGAAGCGATCGATGCCCGCAATCGAGCTCGCGCCCGCCGCCCCTTGTACCTGATGGGCATCGTGGGTCCGCTGTTGTTCGTCTTGCTGATGCTGTTCTTCTTCTCGCGCAGCATCAATGTGGCCAAACAGGAATCGCTGCAACGCGTGCAGCAATGGTCGATGCAAAGCAATTTGTTTGCGTCGCAGTTGGCCGCGCAGACCATGGAGAGCGAACTGGAGGGGCTGTTTCGGCTGGTGGAGAACGAAGCCAATCGCGACGGTCTGCGGGCGGCTGTGCGGCAAGTGCTCGACGAGCAACGGGAAGCCTTGCAGACGATCGCTGAAACTGGCGCAGATGATGCAGCCCGGCGAAGCATTTTACAAAGTGCCGCGCAGCAGGCTTTGAGCAGTTATCTGTCCGACCGCATGAATTCTATCGTGCGCCAAAGATCATCGGATGACCATCGGGCGATTTTCAATAGTCTGTTTGTCAATGATCCGCACGGAACGAACATCGGCATTCATTTTGTCAATGACTCGGAAGTTACCTCGGGGCTGCCCGTCGGCCGCAACTTCGCCTACCGAAGCTACTTCAACGGCCAACGCAGCGATGGCCCCAAAACGCGGCCGCCAGCGGACTATCGTCCCACGCGATCGACCCATTTGTCTGCCACCTTTCGCAGCACTTCGACCGGCAAGTGGAAGGTCGGTATCAGCACACCCATCTGGCCTTCCCCCGAGGTAGCGATCGCTTGGGCATCCGGTGAACCGGTGGACGTGTATGAACCGATCGGCGTCCTGGTGCTGACCATCAATCTGGGCGAATTCGATTTGTTGGCATCCAAGTTCAGCGATCCAACGCAACGATTTGCTGTGCTAGTCGACGGCCGCGCTGGTAATGGCCAGGGGACTCTGCTGCAGCATCCGCTGCTGACGGACCTGGAGCGCCGGGGGGCGGCCGCGCAGATGGTGCCGCAGATCGACCGTCGCTTTTTCGAACGCCTGTTGGCCGAGGGAGCCATCATGGATTATGTCGACCCTGCCGCCAAATTCGAAGGAGGAGAAAAATACTCTGGCGCGTGGATCGCTGCCATGCAGCAGGTCCAGTTGCCGCGGCGCGTTGGCCAGGCCAACGCACGGACCGCCAGCGATCTGTGGGTTCTGGTTCAGGAACGCGCTGCGGCCGTGGCCGCGCCAGTCGTGCAATTGGGCACTCGATTGCAGAGAGAGAGCTACATTGCCATCGGGTCGGTGCTGGCCGTCGTCTTCATCCTGTGGTACTCCGTCCTAAGGATCGGCCAACATGCGATGCGCGGTGCATGGGGAACATCAGCAGGAGGCACTATAACCACCGGTACCGCCCGTTCCATCCGCCCAACGTCGCACACGACGCCCGGCAGTTCTCCTCCCCAATAACGAATGCTGCTCTACCCGGTGATGCGACTCGACAACCATCCGTCAACGGCCATCGATCGCCCCGACCCGGTGACAACCGGCGATGGACGATCCATTCCCGCGGAAGCCGATCCGACGCGCGCCCGCAGGCACCGGGAATCCGCCATCCTGTGGCTGGTGGGAGCAAGTGCTATCGTGGCACTGGCGGCAATCCTGGACACTTCCTCCAGCCGGGAGGTGGTGCTGCCTGGCGGTATCGCCCTGCCCGAAGTTTGTTGGTTCCACCGCTTGTTGGGTGTCGACTGCGCCGCCTGCGGATTGACGCGCAGCTTCATACATATGGCCCATGGTCGGTTCGCATCCGCCGCGGCCATGCATCCCTTTGGCCCGTTGTTGTTCCTTTACACCCTGATTCAAATCGGGCTGGCCGCCGGTTACTATCGCTGCGGTCAGACTGCCAGGTACCGTACCCTCATTCGGTGGAATGCGAGCTTTCTGGCTACCATCACTGCAATCATGCTGGTGGTATGGTGCGTGCGCCTCGTCCAATAATCCGCCCCACTGTATTCGACCTGAGGCCTCATGAGTCACATCAACTACGTGTCGATTTTCGCACCCGATGGCAGCGAGTTCTTTGTGGCGGCTGCCGGCGAAGGACGGCCCTTGATATTGCTGCACGGTTTTCCCTTGGACCATCGCCTGTGGACGCACCAGATCCAAAGCTTGTCCCACGATTTTCATGTTATTGCACCGGATTTGCGCGGATTCGGAAAATCGACCCTGGGCGACGGTTTTTCCATGGTGCAACTTGCCCATGACTGCGAGTTTATTCGGCAGAAACTTGCTCCGCAGGGACCGATCGTGCTGGGGGGATTGTCCATGGGAGGCTATGTGGCCCTGGAGTACTGGGCCCATTATTCCCAACATCTATGCGGTCTGGTGCTGGCCAACACCAAGCCCCACGCCGACGACCCGACTGCGCAGGCCGCCCGATTGAGAATGGCCGAAGAGGTGCTGGTACAGGGAACCTGGCCCACCGTGCAGGGCATGCTGCCCAAATTGCTCAGTACCACCACGCAGACGTCCCGACCTGAGGTGGTGGAGTTGACGCGTACGATGATGGCGGCCGTTGCGCCCCAAACCATCGCGGCCGCTCAACGAGCCATGGCCCAGCGTCGTGATTTTCGATCGGAGTTGCCCGAAATTGCCGTTCCGACCCTGGTGATCACTGGCCAGGAGGATCCCTTGGCACCGCCCGATGCGACAGCCGAGTGGGCCGGGAGCATCCCACAACACACGTTCCATGCCATCCCCACGGCTGGACACCTGACCCCGTTGGAAACTCCGCAGGAATTCAACGCGTTGCTTGGGCAATTCACTCGGCAAGCCACTTCCTGACGCCGTGAGGGTCAATACGTCAAACGGCATGATCGAACCGGCAACGTCCTTCACACCGAGGAGGCTGCATCTCTCGAAGCGGCAATCGCGCTCGACGCGGTTACGGCCGCCGCCCGATGGTTCCACCATCCGGCCAGCACGGTGCCGGTCAGCATGCAACCGAACGTGTAGGCGGCGGTAGGAATCTGAGCGGCCGAGCCGGCACCGTACAAGGCGCCGGCCAGGGCCGTCCCCAGTCCGGCGTTCTGCATGCCGATCTCCAACGTCAACGCTTTGCGCATGGGAAGCGGCAGCCCGCTCAACCACCCGGCTCCCCAACCACCCGCGTACCCAAACAGATTGACCATCAACAAACCCGATAGCATCGTCCATTCGACTTGGGCCAGGCGATCGCGGTTGTCCGCCACCACGCTGGCGATGATCCACAGCAGGGCCAACGCGGCGGCGCGCGGGGCCCAGACTCGAGCAATCCGTCGTACCGCCGCAAATCTCTCCTTGACGATGTAACCCAACACAACCGGAAACACGACAGTCGCCGTCAATGTGCGGCTGATGCCCCAGTGGTCCACCAACGAGTCCCCGGCCGAAACGTGGGCCAGCACTGTCAGCAACAGCGGTACCGTGACCGGCGAGAGCAACGTTGCAACCGTGGTGAGCGAAATCGAGTAACTCACGTTCCCGCCCGACAGCAAGGTCAGGACGTTCGACGCCATCGCCCCCGGGACGCACCCCACCAGGATCACGCCGCCGGCGATCGGACCATCCAACTGCAGGACTTGTACCACCGACCAGGCCAGCAATGGCATCCAAGTGCACTGGACGCATACGCCCAGCAATACCGCTGCGGGACGCGTGCGCAACTCCCGCAGTTCGGTTGCATCGATCGTGGCGCCCAGGCTGAGCATGGTCAGGCTGACCAGCCCCCACAGCCCCCAGGATGGCAAGTGAAATGGATCGCCGCGCATTCCCAGAATTGGCCAGCCCCAGGCCAGGGCAGAAGTACCCACCAGCCAAAACAGCAAAGCGTTACGCCATAGTATTTGCTGCCACGTAAGGCGCCGGACCGCGGGAGCAGCCATAATCGGAACGCTCCTAAGCCGTATGGATGGCGCGCTTGGAGACCGCCAACGCGGCTTCATGCAGCAACTCAGACAACGTGGGGTGCGGATGGCAACAGCGCGCCAGGTCCTCGCTGGTCGCCGCGAACTCGATCGCGGCCACCGCCTCGGCAATCAAATCGCCCGCATGGGCACCGATAATATGCACTCCCAAAATGCGATCGGTTTCCGCGTGCGCCAAGACCTTTACGCGCCCAATCGGCTCGCCAATCGCCAGTGCCCGTCCGCTGGCCCCGTATGGACATATGCCCTTGGCATAGGGGACCTGGCGTTCAATGAGCTGCTCTTCGGTGAACCCGACGCTGGCGATTTCGGGGTGCGTGTAGACGACCGCTGGGATTGCATCGTAATTCACATGGCTCTTGATCCTCTGAATCCGCTCGACGCATACGATCCCTTCCTCGCTGGCCTTGTGTGCCAGCATGGCACCGCCGATGACATCTCCAATCGCGTAAATCCCAGGCACATTCGTACAATACTCTCCATCGACCTGGATGAATCCCCGTGCATCGGTTTGCACACCAACTTGTTCCAGCCCCAATCCATCGGAACAGGGGGATCGGCCCGTGCTGACCAGGACTCTGTCGCACTCGATCGGCTCCGCTCCAGCGCAACGCACGAGGCATTTGCCCTTCTGCGTTTCCACCCCTTCGACCTTCATTCCCGTGCGAATGTCCAAGCCCTGTTTGGCCAAGGCCCGGTGTGCGAGCTGACCGATTTCCTGGTCCAGTCCCGGCAGGATGCGGTCCAGGTACTCCAGCACGATGACCTGGCTGCCCAATCGGGCCCACACACTCCCGAGCTCCACCCCGATATACCCACCACCAATGACGACCAATCGGTCCGGTACCTCGGAGTAGCTGAGTGCCGTCGTGCTGTCGCCCACCAGTTGGCCATCGAGCTCAACGCCGCGCAGCCCCGCAGGGCGGCTCCCCGTGGCGATTAGAATCTTGGGAGCGGCGACCTCGAACGACTCCCCCTCGGTTTCGACCGCCACGCGTCCCGGCTCGACGATCTTGCCACGCCCTTGATACGCCGTGACTCCATTTCGTTTGAACAGCATGGAGATGCCGCCGGTCAATTGCTGCACGATCTTGTCCTTCCGCGCCAGCATGGCAGCCAGATCCAGTTCGACATCGCCCAACGAGATGCCGTGCGGTGTGAGCGACTCCCGGGCTTGGGCATACAGGTGACTCGATTCCAGCAGGGCCTTGCTGGGGATACAGCCCACGCGCAAGCAAGTTCCGCCCAGTTGTGCATTTTCGTCGATGCACGCGACATTCATCCCCAACTGGGCCGCCCGAATCGCTGCCACGTACCCACCGGGCCCTCCACCGATCACCACCAGATCATGCTGCCGCTCAGTCATGTGTTCCACACTTTTTCTAGAAACGAGAATCGACATTCCAGGTCGTGCTGTTCGCCTGTCAGGAAACGTTGCGACGGTTGGTGCAGCCCGCCGGGTCCGGCCCTAGGATACCAGGGGCGGCCCGCGTGCTGCAGCCCACTTGGACGTTCCCCCCCAACCGTCCGCTCCTGTGATCCGTAACCCCGTCCCTTGAGCCTACCGCGTGAATCCGCTAGTTCTGGGCTATCGCACAATTGCCAGACCTGCATCCGGCGGATGCAGGCCACGTGAGCTACGTGGGTCCCTTTCGCCGAAAGGGACTCCGCCGCGCAAGGTCATCACAGAGCGGTGTTGTGCCGATTCGGCGGGAAGATGGGACGCTAGCGTGGGACCCGACTCGGAGACGCAGGCCACACGGACAGCTAAGCTGATGCAATTGCCAGACCTGCATCCGGCGGATGCAGGCCACGTAAGCGATGTGGGTGTAGCTCGACTCGGAGGGTCAGGATCCGGAAACCCGGGTACACGACAATCGGCAGTGACGGACAACCGCCACTGCCGAGAGATCGTAGGCAGCCTTTTGGCGACTGGCGCCGGTTGGCGTTAGAAAGGTAAGCCGCCGGGAGGATCGATGGGTAATCGAGGAACTTCCAGGCCGCCAGGAAGCGGGGCTCCGGCGTCGGGAATTTCGATGCCCCCTTCGGGAACTCGCACTCCTGGAATCGATGGGATGATGCCGCCGCCGTCCGATGGGATGACTTGCCCGCTGGTGGCGTTGAACGTCGGCAACGCGGGCAGTTGAGGCAGGTTCAATGCCTGGCCAATAAGGTTGCTGGCACCTTGTTCGAGTTGCAAACGCTGTTGCGTCAGTGCTCGCATCGTCTCGGCGATCTGTCGAACCGACCCAGCGGTTGCATCGTCCACACGTACGAATCCCTGCTGGCCAGCCCCTTGCACCAAACGGCTAAGCAGATTGGTGGTCAACAATTGGTCGACATACTTCCGACCTTGATTGTCACGCAGGAATGCCAGTTGCTCCAGCAAAGTGGAGCGAGGCCTAAAATCGGGATGCTCCACGAAGTACTTATGCCAGTTCCGTAGATTCTCGACGAACGTCCCTCCACCGGTCCATTCGTAGTAGCTCAACAGAGGATCGGCGTATCCGTAGGTCTGAGCATGCTCGTACCAGGGACGGTAGCGGCTGCGATATCGTTCGTCGTAGTAGTCTCCGTAGTAATAGGCGGCCGTGTCCCCGCGCACAAATAGGTGCAGGAGCAGGGGCGAACCGTTGATCCATGCGACTTTGGGCTGAAAGCGAAAGTCGCTGCCCGCCGTCACGTCGTTACGGAAACGGACCGGCGCAAACAATTGTCCACGCTGATTCAGTTTGTAATCCCAGTAACCGTTCACAAAGACGGCGTTGTTACCGGACCGGTAGTATCGGGCCGGAACCCACACCCAGCCTCTCTGATGGCGTGTCCAAAAACCCGGTTTCCAGACATACTTCCCGTCCTGGTATTGCCAGTACCCGGGAACGTAGAAATGGTTTTCGGACGGCCGCGGACTGGACGGACCTCGTTCTTGGCTGGCAGGCGGGGGAGGCTGGAAGGTGACGGTACCGCCGGCTTGGACCCACATGCCGGGACGCCATTGATACCCCTGGTCTACCTTGGCCCAATACCCTGGAACCCATTGGCGTCCAGGGGGCGCATTCCGCCACAGCCCGCTGATCCACAAGAAGTCATCCTGTTCGTCATCGTAATACCAGTAACCGGGCACCCACAGTACGTTTTTTCCGGCCGGCCGGTACTCCGGCACGATCTCCTCGATCGGTTGCGGCGGTTTCTTCTTTACAATTGGAAACTCAATGGCGTCGCGAGTATGAGCAGTTGCATACGATTCGTGCAGAGGTCCCCGGCTGAAGACTTCGACATCGGCGCCGATTTCTGCCGCGACTTCTTCCGGGGCTGGCGGCGGCAGTTCATCACCCTGAGCGTACACCCTTGCACCATTCATCATGATCGTCGCCAACAGCAGAGCCCCGTACCGGCCGATCCAGCTCGGCGGCAGAACTGTCTGACACAACCGTTTCGACCATCCCAACTGCATGCGTTCTTCACTCCACCCTAATTCGCGGTTCATAACCCAACGTCCTCCATTTCGATCCACTCTATCCTTGGTTCTTCGCGCGCAGCCATCGATCGGCGGCACGCAACGCGTTTGTCAGATTGCCAGCTACCTACCCAGACCAATCCGGGCGTCGGCAATCTCGCTCGTGATCTCGCTCGAACAACCTCACTCTGCAACGCTCGGCTACTCGGCATCGCCGTCACCTTGCAACTTGCGGCCAGTGTCCGAGGCCGCTTCACCGAGTTGTTCCAGGGCTTTCCCCGTGGCCTCCTTCGCGTCCGCGGCTGCCTTCTTCGCGGCATCGGCGGCATCATCCAACTCTTCCTCGATGCGATCCGCCGCGCTCAAGTCATCCTCCGGCGTTAACTCGCGGCGTATTTCGTCTCCCGCCTCCTGCAGTTCATCACCGACTTCCCCGCCCGCTTCCTGGAGTTCTTCGATGACCTCCTGAGCCTGGTCATTGGAAGATGTCTGGGATGAATCGCAGCCGGCAATCGCGATAGCCAACAACGCACTCCCTGCCACCGCACTGACGCGTATGACCGGCAGTACATGCCTGGATCGTTGACCGATAGATCTGATGGTATGCGTCATAGTTTCTCTCCCATTGCTTAGAGCTTTCCCGTCCGCGGTCCGATTCGTTCTCTCTACAGTTGACCGCCGGCGACGCTTTGGCGTGGTCCTACTTTGGCGATAATCCAAATCGCATGCACCAGACCGGGGATGTACCCTAGCAAAGTCAGGACGATATTCAGCCAGAAGTGCAGCCCCAATCCAACCTGCAGGAAGACGCCCAAAGGGGGTAACAGCACAGCCAAGATGATGCGTAAGAGATCCATTTTCTCAACTCCTTTGACAATATGTTGCGTTGCCGAAACTGACAGCGTTAGAGATGCACGCTGGCAATCGGCGTTCTCTGGAACAACTTGCAATCCCCATGCCAGACATGATTTTGAGCGCCGCTTCCTCTCAGGGCAGTCTTGCGACTCGGTGGCGGCGAGTTCAGTGCGCCGAGCCATTGCATCGATGGTTGCGCCAGGCAGGATAATGTCTGATAGGCCAGCGCAAGCTCTGGCTCTCGAGCTCGCCATGGGTCGGTTTTCCCCCAACTTGGTAGTCCCACGACCATTCACGAATGCGGTTTGGGGAAGATCGCGGATTGGTTGCTGTACGACCAGAATGATCGCGGCGCGAACACCGGACTGTCCAAAAACGAGATTCCATGTAACACGAAGAGATGCGGCTCTGTCCTGGCGTGGCCTTGAGTGCAGGATCCCCTGCATTCGCTGCACTCCGCGCGTCCCCCGCGATGCGATGCTGGCAGGTGCCAAGTCCTACCTGGGGGGATGCTGATTCCTATCTGCCTTGGGGCAGCGTCCGGCCACGATCGCTGATCGGCACGCGCCGTGTTACAATTCAAGGAGGCCGCCCCACGAATCCCCCGGTCGGGCGGGAATCGAAGGGAGGCTTTGACGCAGGCCGTTCTCCGCGTTTCTTGACGATTGGAACGAGGCGTTTCGCGGAGCCCGGCCAGCACATCCTCTTTTGCATGCGTCATCCAAGAAGCAGGATTTGAAACGTATGGATCGATTGCACATTGCAACAATTCTGGTCGCCGCGTTGATCGGCCTGATGACCGCGCCGCCCTCGCGCCTGGTGGCCCAAGGGTCGGTCGGCAAGGCGGCGGAAGCACAGTCCGGTTCGCTTTCGGGCCCGCAAAGCGACTCCGGGCTGCCGGACGTTCCCGCTCCACCGCAACCGGCAACCGACGATGCAGCGGCAAACGGTGCGAAGGGCGAGAGGGGACCGAGTTTGCCGCAGTTCCTCGAATCTCAGATCATGCTGCTGGGTTCACCGCAGTTCCGCGAACGCGAATTGGCGTACTGGCGGTTGCGACAGTATCCGCGGCAAGTCCTACCCTTGATCCGCCGACACCTTCCCAACAGCTCGGTCGAGACCGGCGGGCGGCTCATCGATTTGCTCACCGAAATCGCGCTCAGCAATGACATCGTCGCCAGCGACCAGGCCTCGCAGATCCTCAATCAGACGGCCGACGAGCTCACCTCGCTGGGGCAATTAGCTCGCAATACCGTTGCCACCATGGCGGACATTCAAGAGGAACGAGCCACCGAGTTGTTGGGGCTGCACGGGGCGCGAATTGGCCCTCGTGATTTTGGCCTGAATGGCCAGTTC
>RFIQ01000335.1 GCA_003695565.1 Planctomycetota bacterium
ACCTTCAGCAGCCCCAATAGCGTTGCCGTTTTCTGGCGGTACGTGTTGCAACACGGTTACGACGCACGATTGGCAGCCGGTTGCAAAATCGCGGTCGTGGGGCCAGGCACGGCCGATGCACTGCGCGAATTCGGTCTGCGAGCCGATTTCATGCCCGACGCTGAGCAGGGGTACTCGGCGAGCGGCCTGCTGCAACATCTGCAGTCCCTGCGTCCTCCAGTTCGCCGCTGGCTGGTGACCGCCAGCAACGAGAGTCGCGATACGCTCGTGCAAGGATTGCAGGCTGCGGGGTGGGAGGCGGAACGGGTTGAGACGTATCGTGCGGTTGCCAACGATCAACTCGCACCGGATGTGGCTGCAGCCTTGGAGGCAGGGCAGATCCAGTTTTGTACCGTCACGAGCGCTGCGATTGCGCGTGCATCGTTCGCGATGTTACAAGGCCATACCGATCGGGTGCGCCCGATTAGTTTCAGCCCGGCTGTTTCCGAGCAATTGCGTGCCTTGGGGTGGCCGCCGGTCGAGGAAGCCGGGCAGCAGACGATTCCCGAACTGATCGCATCGATTGTCAGAGCCGTCGTCGATTAGCGACCGTGCCCGGTGCCGTGCGGCGTCAACCTGGCGATATCCCGTACGCGAGACAGTTGTATTCCAGGTAATTCACATCGAGAGTAGGCGCATGAACAAAGGGTTTTCCGCTAACACGTTCGCTCGCCGTCGCCGCAAGTTGCAGCAGCAGTTGGACGGTGCCGACGCGTTTCTGATCGTGGGTCCCAGCAACGTACGTTATCTGACTGGATTCACCGGCGACAGCACGTATTTGTTGCTGGACAAGTCCCAGTGCTGGATGCTGAGCGATCCGCGTTATGAAGTGCAAATCGCTGAGCAGTGCCCGAATGTGCCGTTGCTGTTGCGCAAGCCCAACGAGACGATTCCGGAATTCGCGGCCCAGCAATTGCTCGAGCTGGGGATGCAACGCGTGCGGGTCGAGTTCCATTTGCTGTCCGTGCGGGCATCCCTGGTTTTCGGGGACATCGAGTTGATCGATGCGGAGCAGGCCGTGGAACGATTGCGGATGATCAAAGATGCCGACGAACTGAGTATATTGGAGCGAGCCGTGGCAATCGCCGAGCATGCCATGGAGGCGGTATTGCCCGTGTTGCATAGTCGGCTGTCGGAACGACAAGTTGCGCACGAGCTGGAACGGCTGATGCGGTCGCTGGGGGCAACCGGTTGCAGTTTTCCGCCGATCGTGGCGGTGGGAGCGCGGGCGGCATTGCCCCACGCGGAACCTGGGGAGACGACGTTGGGAGCCCACGGGTTGCTGCTGATCGATTGGGGGGCCACCTACATGGGGTACCGCAGCGACTTGACGCGTGTTTTCGCCACCAGTAGAATTCCCGCCAAATTGGCACGGGCCTATGAAGCGGTTGCGGCAGCCAAGTCGGAGGCGATCGAAGCAATGAAGCCCGGTGTTGCGACAGGCGAAGTGGATGACGTCGTGCGGCGCGTGCTGAGGGAATATCGCTTGGAAAGCCGTTTCAACCACGGTTTGGGACACGGCCTGGGGCTGGATATTCACGAGGGCCCCCGCATGGGTCGCGGCGCGACGGCGACGCTGGAACCTGGCATGGTGGTGACGGTCGAGCCTGGCGTATATTTTCCGGGGCTCGGCGGAATCCGCATTGAGGATGACGTGTTGATCACTGATTCCGGAGCACACGTGCTGAGCCGTTTGCCGCGATCCCTGGACGAGAACCGACGCACCTTGCTGGCGTAGCTCGATCGGGTTGCCCGGTTCAGCCAGGCCCAACGGGGGACTACCGGAATTTGCAGTCGCACTTTCTAATTGTCCCGTATCGCTAATTTGTTACCTGATCGGCGCAATCCAGCCCTACCCGAAAAGTTTAGGACGACCCGATGGCAAAAGCTGCAGGCGGAGGATCGCGCGGGCGCTCGGACGTGTTCGAAGTCCAGCGGATTCGCGAATTGATCGATTTGATGGAAGAACGCGGGTTGGCGGAAATCGATTTGAAGCGCGCCGACGAACAAATTCGCTTGGTCCGTGGTGGAGCGGCGGGGGCATCTGCTCCGGTCCCGGCGGCACCCCAGCCGGCCGCGTTGCCGACGCCCGCCGATGCGCCGCCACCGGCGCCCGCAGCGGCCGACGGCCCCCACATCCAGATCATTCGTTCGCCGATGGTTGGTACTTTCTACAGCAAACCCAATCCGACCGCCGACGATTTCGTGAAAGTTGGTTCGAAGGTCAAACCGGACACCGTGGTCTGCATCGTGGAAGCGATGAAGGTGTTCAACGAAATACCGGCGGAAGTGCAGGGAACAGTCGTCGAAATCCTGGTGGAAAACGAAGAGGCGGTCGACTTTGATCGTCCCCTGTTCAAGGTCGATACGCGCGGTTAATCTCTGCCGGTATGTACAACCGAATTCTAATTGCGAACCGCGGCGAGATTGCGCTGCGCATCATCCGGGCCTGCCGGGAGATGGGGATCGAGTCGGTGGCGGTTTACAGCCTGGCCGACCGCGATTCGGCTCACGTGCGCTTGGCCGACTATGCCTTCTGCATCGGCCCGCCGAAGTCGGTCGACAGCTACCTTCGGATTGACCGCATCATCAGTGCAGCCGAAGTATCGGGGGCCGAGGCAATCCATCCGGGATACGGTTTTCTGGCCGAGAACGCGCACTTCAACGAAGTCTGCCGCACCAACAACTTCGATTTTATCGGTCCCACTC
>RFIQ01000026.1 GCA_003695565.1 Planctomycetota bacterium
CCTTGATCGTGCGAGATGAAGCACTGTTTCAGCGTTGCAAAATTGTTGCCGGGGCTGGCAGTGGTCCCTACGCGCTGGGCGAATTTCAAGCCGCCATCCTTCTCGCCCAACTCCCTTGGCTAGACCGCATTGCAGACCAATGCCGGGAATTCTTCCAGTTGCTAGCCAGTGTTTGGCAGGAGCCGTACAAGGCCAAGGTGCGGTTACAAATGCCCTTCGTCCGAGAGTATGCACCGACGTTTTACCAAGCGGGGTTGCTCATTCAAGCGATCGAGGGCGAGGCAGGCATCGAACGGCTTACCGAGTGGCGGTCGGCGACAGTGGCGTCTTTGCTCGCGGCAGGCATTCCAGCGGGGTCGGGTTTTGACGGACTCCATCGGCGATCCAACCGACGATGCGACAAACCAGTAGATCTGGCCCGCGCCGCCCAAGCGGCGGCCGGCACTGTCGTGGTGCATCATTCGGTCGCTTGTACCGGTGAAGTTGCTCCCGAGCAGCTAGCCGAATTGCTCAGTGATGCGCTCGGCACGATCCTGTGCTAAGTCCCTGCTGTGCAAAGTTTGGCAGGTCTGCACCGGATTGCGTCTTTGCTGAACATCGTTCTGAATTGCTGGCTAAAGCCGGGGGGCTTCCCTCGCCGCGTCAACGTCGCTGGCCGAAACCTAGTGATTCCGTGCAACCAGCCTCGGTGTTCAGATCGGTGTGGTTTGCCTCCAACCAGTTTGGCCGTTTGCAAACCATTTTGATTGCCGAGAACCCGAGCGAGATGCATTCCGCATGCATTTCGCGCACGGTTGGCGGAATGCTGGTTGCGTCTCGCCAAGTCCTAACGAAGCGATTGTTCGGAACTCCAGTGACGGATCATCGACGGGCTCAGATCGCTTGCCGCTCCGTTTCTACAGCTCGAGCCGCTAGCTCGCCTAAGTCGATGGTGACCGTGGCTGCCCTTCGCAAAGGAACGACGGGGGCATCCGGCTTCGAAGCAGAGTCCTGCTCGAGCAATTCCCCGCGAAACACCTTGACGTCGGCCGGAGCTTCGATGCCCAAGGAAACTCGGTTCCCCGAGATTTTGGAGACAACCAACGTAATGTTGTCACCGATCACCAGCTTTTCACCTTCTTTGCGACTTAGAACTAACATCGACATTCCTCCATGATGGGAAGGGCCATGAGGCAAGCGACCGGACCATCCGATGCGATCGACCCATTTAACCCGTAGCGAAACAAAAAGATTCCTAGTGAAGAATAAAACTCAAGCCGGCTACCACTTGCGGCCGACAACCTGCACTTCGCATGCCAAATTGTTGCGACTGATTTGTTTTGACTAGCCGTAAAAATTTTATCCTTCAGTAATACGGTTTCAATGCGAAAAAAGTTCACAAATCGTTGAATCTGATATAAATGATTGTTTGCTAGCATTCCAGGCCGCTCAAGGTTTAGGGGCTACTGCGACAGGTTGTAGATGCCAGCGGCAAATTGGCGATGCTGGCCGCAGACAAAATGCCGCGCGTAGGTAGTGCTCCGGGGGAATGCTGTCATTCTGTGCCTCAGTAGTGCATCTCAATTCAAGACTCCTTGCTCAGTTTGCGACGCGGCTGGATCAACCGATTGCCGTCGCCGGTTCACTCTATTAGATGCGGGGGCGCGGACACCTTTGGTCCCTGCCCCGTTCGAATCTCCTTCGTTCCGCTCCTTTCCAGCTAACGCTTCCGGACAACGTCCCCCGGCGTCTCCGGCCCAAACCGCCCTGGTCGCGCTCCAAGCCACCTTGCATGGAGGCGGGAATGAAGCGCAGTCTGCTTAGTCCGTCTGTCCCAGCGGTGGCCGCTAGCAAAACGTTCACCGCTGGTTCGTTGCGCACGATATTTGGATGCGCTACCATCAGTGACGCTTCAGAGCGATTCGACATTACGATTTTTTTCTTGGTTTCTTGCAAAATTCCTCAACTTTTGTCCCGGCAGGCATTCGCGCAAGTGTGGCACACAACGTCGGGGTTGGTGGCGCGAGCAACGTGCCCCTGAGAAACTGCCCTTCGCGGGCTCAAGCGAAAGGTGCAGGCACGCCGCAGTTGGTATGCAGCCGCATGGCCGAGCGGTTTCCGGGTCGGAAAGCGGGTCAGGGCCGAGGCGGCAAATGAGGAGGGTGATGAATCGACGGACTGGAGGGAAGATAGCGACAAGGAAGAGCGTGAGCGCGGGGTAATTTTGGAAAAATGGGGTGCGAGCAGGCCTTGGGCAAGATATGCGCGCATATTTGATTGCCGAATTCTGGACGGAGGCCATGCAGGAGAATGTACCGTGGTTATGGAACTGCCCTTACCTCGCAAAACAACGTGGGAAGTCCTTCAGCGCTCGCGCAATGCGGCGGCTGTGCGAACGCTTGTACACGGTTTGGATTCGAAAAATCCGGATCTGCGCCGTCGCGTTCTTCGCACACTGATGGACCGGGAGGAGCCTGCTGCGCGCCAGGCGATTATCGAGCGGTGGGGTAGGTTTGACAGCACCGACCGCAGCGTTGTCGAGCCGGAGGCTTGGCGATTTACCGCCACGGTCCGCGAGATGATGGAATCAGGTGGGTATACGGAGAAGAAGAAGGCGATCCAGGCCGTATGCGATCTGGACATCGTCGACGCGCTCGATCTGGTTATCGGGGTTGCGGTACGTCATCATCATGCCCTTCAGCCGGCGGCCTGCCAATGCGTGTTGGAAGTGTGCCGCAAATGGGGTGCGCGGGTGCGCAGTGGTAAAGACCGGGCCAGCGTGCGCGGCAAATTGCTGCATCATTTGAAGCGGGCGCTGGATGACTTCTCGATCCACCAGAACGTGGCCTTGGTCGACGCATGGTTGGTCGTAACGCACTGGGATGATGCGTTGCAGCGCGCTATCATGATGGACCCGAAATCGCCTTTGCGGCGGCTCCTGCTGCAGCGGCTAAGCGAGACAACGGAACCGCTGGCGCTGCAGTTGCTGGCGGGGTACCTGCTCCGCAATGCAGCTCCGACAGAGGTCGTGGAAATTGCCTGCAATCGGCCGGAGTTCGCGTTGGCTGTCGAGTTGGCCAAACTGATGAGCGGTGACCAGGTGGCGCGGCACATGCGGCAACTCCAAGGCATACCTCACTTGCGGGCGCTGGACGAGGTCGAAGAGAAGCTGCAGTATGTGCCAGATGAATTGAAGTGCAGTTTATGGCGCGTGGTAGCGAGCGTCTCGACAGATACGTTTCTGGTATTGCGGGGGGCCAGGCAGCTCATGGCCCTGGATACTGAAGATGGGTATCGGGCTGTGGCGGACATGCTGCGATATGGTCGTGCGACCACGTTGGATGCGGTGGTGGCCGCATTGCAGGAGGCACTCACATTTAGCGATAGTCGGCGATCGGCCGACTTGATTCTTGAAGTTTGCCAATGGGTGCAAGCAACGGACCCGGTGCTGCGCAATGCTGCACAGCAGTTCTTCGACGGATTCACTTTTGAAAACCTCATCGACAAGGCCAAGGAGTGGCCCGCCCAGTTGTGCCGGGCGATGGCCATCCTGACGGCCCATGTCGACGGCACAACCAAGGCCAAATTGGCTAAGGAATTGCGGAGCGTTTCACCTCAGCGCCGCATGCAGGCACTGCAAATCGTGCAAATGCTCGACTGCGCCGAGGAGATGGCCGAACCATTAATGGAGTTGCTGCGGGACGGGAAGCTCGAGATGCGGGTGAAGGTCATCGACGTGCTCAGCACGATCGGCTATTCGCCCCTGCAAGCGATGATTCCCGATCTGTTGGCCGATACGAACACGGATATACAGGATGCGGCCGATCGCGCGCAACGTCGATTCAAGAAAATGATGAGCGGAAGCCGGTCCTAGGGTGGCGGCTCAGACAACTTCTCGTGGAGAGTTCTATCTATGCTATTGTCGATTGCCGGTTTGAAGTCGGTCGCAGCCGATCTGCCGTTGACCAAGAATCGCATCGAGCAACTGAACGAGAGTTTCCATACGCGCTCCGCGGATTACTCTTCGCTGTTGTGGATGTTGGTGGCAGTTGGGATATGTTTGGCCATGGGAGTCGGCGCTTATGTGGCTTACAAATTCCTGGCCAGTCGTCGCACCAATTCCGATGAACAGTTGTTCCTGGAGTTGTGCCGGGCGCACAAACTCAATCGCAAGCAAACGGGGCTGTTGAAGGGGTTTGCCAAGGTTTCTGCCATCAGCAATCCTGCGGTATTGTTTGTCGATCCGGCCCTGTGGGTGCTGGATCCGAAGATCCATACCCGGTACTGCGGGGAAACCGGGCGGCGTCAGGTGACCGTATTGAAGCGGATCCTGTTCGAGATCGACGCTTGATGGGGCGAGCGGACCAGGAAGCTGGACAGACCACCCGTGGCCGCGGAGCGCGATGGTGGGGCGATGCTAGCGTTGGCTCATTTCGTGGACCATGTCCACCAGTGCGATGGCGTGCTCCACGGGAGTTTGCGGAAGGATGCCGTGTCCCAGATTGAAAATATGTCCGGCCCTCCCTGCAGCTCGTTGCAATACGTCGGAGGTGCGCGTTTTGAGTACTTCCAGATCGGCCAACAACGTTACCGGATCCAGATTGCCTTGGACCGCCCGATCGTGGCCAGCCCACTGCCACCCCCGGTCCAACTCGATTCGCCAATCGATGCCCACCACGGTGCGGGCGTCTCCGCGTAACAGCGGCAGCAACGCGGGATTGCCCGTGGCGAAGTTGATAACGGGAACGTCGGGGATGATGGAATCGATGATGGTTTGAACATAGGGCAGGACGTAGAAGCGATAGTCTTCCGGGCTGAGGCAACCGGCCCACGAGTCGAACAATTGGACGCATTGGGCTCCCGCCAGAATCTGTTGATTCAAATATCGGGCAATCGTCCGCGCCAGCTTGGTCATCAGTACGTCCCAGGCCGCCGGATCGTTGTACATCAATTTCTTAGTGAATGCATAGTGGCGGCTGGATCCCCCCTCGATCATGTAGCTGGCCAGAGTGAACGGTGCACCGGCAAATCCGATAACGGGGATATGTGCGGGGATGGCCCGCCGTGTCAATCGCACCGTTTCGAAAACGAAGTCTAGCGGTGTCAAATCGATCAGTTCCTGCACGCGATCGACATCCTTGCTGTCGCGTAACGGATTGTGAATGACGGGGCCATCTCCGGGACTGAACTCCAGTTGCAGGCCCATCGGTTCCAGGATCGGCAGCAGATCAGAAAAGATGATCGCGGCGTCCACCCCCAACCGTGCGACTGCCGTGGCCATGACTTCCGCGCACAGAGCCGGGTTCTTGCACAGCTCCAGGAAGCCGACTTTCTCTCGCACGGCCCGATACTCGGCCATGTATCGGCCGGCTTGTCGCATCAGCCAGACGGGAGTGTAGTTGGCCGGTTCCCGCCGGCAGGCCCGCATGAAAGGGCTGTCGTACCACGGGCTGTGGGGATCCTGGATCTGCTCGCGTTGATCGGGGGGGAGCACATTGATCGCGCGACGCCCACGGATCATCGCTGGGGCCCGCCGCGCCGCTGCCTGCACCAGGTGCCCCATTTTTGGATGCTCGGGCTCGAAGTGCACCGGCAGTTCCAGGTGGCGCAACATCTCGGTGGTAGTGGGGCCGATCGAGCCGACGACCGTCCGGTCCCGAATGGCCTGGCGCAACGCATTGTCCAATTTCAGGCGTTCTGCCAACCGCAGCAGATTGACCGCCTGGTGCGCGCTGGTGAATAGCAGCACGTCCCGTTGTCCGTCGATCGTGGCGCGAATGTTCGATTCCAGAGGGCTGGTATCGTCCGGCAATTCGTAGCGGTACACGCGCACCGGCACGACCTCGGCGCCGCGGGCCTCCAGTCCACCGATCAAACTGCGGTTGGGAATGCCGTATTCCTGAATAGCCACTTTCTGGTTGGACACCGGAACTTGTTGATCGATCAGGGCCAGCAATTCGCGCCAGGTGTTCGGTTCGGGTACCACGTAGGAAGGTTCGAGGCCCCGTTGTCGCATGGCTGCGGCCGGCTTCGGTCCGCGTGCGATGGTGGTGATATCGGACAGCGCGTCCAAGAACCGCTGCACATCGACCGAGCGTTCGATGGCGGTCAGAATCTGATTGAACCCAACACCGGTCATCAGGATGACGATATTGATCTCGCCGGTCATGACACGGTAGGCAAAATCGATAGCCTCGCGATTCTCTTCGATGGGGACTTCGCGCATGCTGGGAGATACGAAAGGGGTCCCCTTGTGCTTGCGAATCAAACGCTCCATGTCGTCGCGACGACGGCTCTCGAACGCCGCAACGTTCAAGCCCTCCAAGGAATGCGTTTCGTTGGTCATGAGGATTCGTGTTTCCCGGCAAAGTGGTTATACTCTGGGCAAGTCCTTCCAGTGTTTTCCGATCGTCCGACCTCGGCTAGGGGGTGGGCTGTGAAAATGCACGGCCGACCCGTGGGGGGATCGTCCAACTCCCTGCCCACTTTCCGCGTCGCACGCGGGGGACACATTTCCAGCCGGGAGAGCCCACTCCTGGGCTCGAGAGATTCGATTCCTCGGTCGACGGCACGCGCCGACGGCCGCAGCACCTTTAGACAAAAAAGATAGTCCCTACCTATGGCCGTGAACGAGATACTGCAGCAGATCGACGCGCTGACCGCGGAAGGTCGGTTGGACGACGCCCTCCAGGAATTGGCCCGGTACTTCGAGGCGGAGAAGAAGTATCACGAGCTATTCGAAGTGCTGAAAATGCAGATCCGGCTCAGGCTGGGGCTGACCCCGGCCCAAGCGGAACCGGAGGCGCGGATGGACGAACAGCGGGAGTTGGAGCTGGAACGGGGGTTGCTCGACGCCTGTCGTCGGGTCGGCGAGTTGCTGGTACGCGATGGCCGGATTCGCGAGGGGTGGATGTACTTGCGTCCCATCGGCGATCGGCAGTCAGCGGCCGCGGTGTTTGCCGACGTCGAAGCGACCGATGAGAACCTGGACGAGCTGCTGGAGGTCCTGTTGCAGGAGGGCGTCGATATACGTCGGGGCTACGCCCTGGCGCTAGAGCGACTGGGGACCTGCAACAGCATCACCATGTTCGAATCGGCTTTGGGTATGCGCCCCCGGCAGGACCAACAGATTGCGGCCGAGTTGCTGGTGCGGCACGTGCACGGCGAGCTGATCGAAAACGTGCGGCGTGACATCGAGCAGCGCGAGGGTGCACCGCCTGCCGAGCAGACCTTGGAGGAGATGCTGGCCGCACGACCGGAATTGCTTCGCGATGGGACGTATCACTTGGATACCAGCCACCTGGCCTCGACCGTCCGCTTCGCCCGCGTGCTGGACGAACGGCAGCCGCTGGAATTGGCCCGCGACATTGCTGTATATGGCAAGCAATTGCATCCTCAATACCACTATCCTGGCGAAGAGCCATTTCTGGACTTGTATCCGGCCTCGATCGCCTTGTTCGATGCCTTGTTGGGGCGGCGGGTCGATGCGGGCATTCGCTACTTCACACACAAAGCCGATACGGTCGATCAACAGCAGTTTGGTACCGTCGCGGTCGAAGTCCTGATCGATTTATTGTCACGGGTAGGTCGCCATGAACAGGCTCTGGAGGAGTACCGCAAGCGGATACCGGCCAATGCTCGTACGATGGGTATAGCGCCAACGTTGCTGCAATTGAGCCAGCGGATGGGCGATTTCGAAAAGATGCGTGCGATTTGCGCGGAGCGCGATGACGTGCTGGGTTATGCCGCCGCCTCGCTGACCGGTGCGCACCGACAGTCCACCGAGCAGAGCCAATCGGATCAAGCGACGGTCTAGTTCGCAAAACGACGCGGTGGAGGGATTCGTCGGGTCAACCTGCATGCACGGTGCCCGGCTACCTGGTCGCGCCCAGGCATACGACCCGTCCATCGGTGGTCGACAGGTACAGACGCTCCCCGGCTCCGGACAATCCGTCCCACGCCGGTAGCGCGTCGAGTTGCAAGGCCGATTCGACTTCACCCGATTCGATGTTCACGGCCAGCAGTAGCGCGCCGGCCGCTCCCTCCAGTGCAGCGTCTTGTTCGGCAAGCAACTGTTGAACCTGCGGGTCTTTTTCACTTAGATGCTTGAAGGCTTCTTCTTCGTCAACGATATCGGGCGGGCCAACGATGAACAGGCGAAAGCCGGACAGCAACATGCCGCGAACGTAGATCGGAACGTCTTCGGCCCACTTGGGCTTGACCAACGAGTTGCCCTGCCGTTCGCTATTCTTGTTCTTCTTGCCGGGCGATACCTGGATGGCTCGACCAAACTTCCCAGCCACCACCTGGGCGCCTTCCACGGTGCCGTTGTTGCGGTGCAGCGACATGTCCCGGGCGGAGCCGTCATCGAAGGGAACGGCCAACACGGCCGAGTCCGAGAGTTCTTCGTTTTCCGCGTAGCGGCGGCGGATGGCGTCGGCCGGAAACGCATCGAAGTACACCCGCACTTCGTCGATGATCCCGGTCAAGGTGTTGGGTGACGTATAGTTGCCCACGGCGGTACCCTGGTCAGCGCCGATGTCGAGGCCCTGGGCCGGATCTTTTGGAATCAAGCTGTGGGCGTTCCCCTCGGCTACCAATTCTCCATCGACGTACAACTCCATCTTCTTGTCCGGTCGCAGTACACCGACCAGGTGATGCCATCCACCGACCAATCGTCGGCCTCCCGTGATTTCGGTCAATTGGGAGTCGGCCCGGACGCCGAAGGCCGCCTTGCCCTGATGGACGTGCAGAACAAATCCGTGCGTTGGACCGCCACGGGCGACGACCACTCCGCCGGGTCTGGTGATCGTGATCCAGGCTTCGACGGTGATCGGTTTGCCGGACGGGTCCAGGCTGGGGGTCTTGGGAAAGCTGGCGTGCGGTCCGCTGGCCGACTTGCCCGATCCAGCAAAGCCCTCGGGGACTTCGGGCGGATTCGGGTCGGCGGCGAACAACTGGTGCTCCAGCGTGGTGGTCCAGCGCAGGTACTCGGGTTTGCGACCGTACCCAAACACGTACCCGTTGCCTTTGACCAGGATTCGGCCCGATGGAGCGACGCGGCCCGCCTGGTAGTATCCCGCATGCCCTCCGGCAAAGCTCTGTCCCAGTACCCAGTAGGAACGGTGGAACCAACTGTCATCCAGGAACCCCATGGGAGCGAACAAGTGGGCACCCGGACCGCGTTGCTTGAGGACTTGCTCGACAAAATCGCCCGAGTTCGGACCGATCTCCAAGCGGTTTCCGGCAAAATCAAATTTCTGCGATTTCATGTAAAGGAATTGATCGTCGCACGACAGGATGTCGGGCAACCCGACCGGCATCTGCAGAACTTGTAGTTTTTCCTGGATATTGTTGCCGGTGTCGGGATTCCGTTCGTCCATAATCGTCTCGGACAGTTTTTGCCCCGTCTTCAGATCCAGTCGAATCAACCGCAGGCCTCCATCGAGGAAGATCGATCGGCCGGCGACGCAGTAGATCTGGCCATCGCGCACCAAAACGCTGCCGTGGACCGGCCAGAGCGATTCGAGTTGTTCAAAGGCCATTGTGCGTCGATCGATCGGTGCGGCCCGGTACCGCCACATCAACGATCCGTCTTGGGCGTCCAGGCAATAAACGTAGCCGTCCGCACACCCGAAGACAGCTCGACCATCAGCCACGGTGGGAGGAGAATCGATGCGGCCGCCGGCGATGAACGTCCAATGCAACGAACCGTCGCCTGCATCCAAGCAATACAGGGTATGGGCGTCGGTTTGACCGACCAGCACGCGCCCCCCGGCAATGACCGGTTGCGTCAAGCGCCCACCCAAGGGAACCTGCCATTGCGGTTCAACCTCGGCGGGTGCCTCGCCCGACATCATGCCGCTACGCTGGTTGTCATGGCGAAAAGTGGGCCAGTCCCCAGCCTCGTTTCTCAATCCGGCCACCGGCCGGTCATAGGCGGGGCCAGGTTCCAATCGACCCTCTTCGGGAACTTCCTTGGGAACGGGGCGAGTCGGTGCTGAGGGCGCCAACGCGTTGAATCCGTACAGCTTGGCTTCGGGATAGCACGCGCAATCATGGGGAGGGGCATAGGTCAATCCGTTGCACGGCATAACACCGTACAGACATCCGCCCCGCACCCAATGATGGATGTCCCAATGGCTCTGCTGTGGGTCGACGAATTCGATGCCCGTACGGGAGGGCATGATGAAATTCTTGGTGGCTTTGGCGATGTAACATCGGTGGTGGAACCAGTACGTGTCGACGTCGGGAGGAAACTCCTGCTTGATCTCTCCGGTGCGCGGGTCGCGACCGACGAAGACTCCGCTGTCCTTTCCCGAAGTGGTGGGAGCACACCACACCAGACCGTTCATGACGATCAAGTCTTGCGGGGACTGGTATCCGGAAGGCGGATGCTGAGCGGTCCACAACTGTTGGCCGCTGGCTGCATCCAGGCTGTACATTTTGCCATCCCCGCCGGCGTACAGCACGACATCGCCATGGACGACCAGGCGAGGCCCGAAATTGAAGGTGAACGAAGCGCGGCGCGTTACTTCGGGAGATTCCCAGGTTTGCTCCCCCGAGCGACCATCGACCGCTACGATGCGTTGGCCGTCATGGAAGTAGACGCGTTGGTTGTCCGCAGCCATGGTCAGTGGCGAAATCTTGCTTTGCCGAGCCCCCAGCCGTCGGCCCGAATCGACATCGAAGGCCATCAAGACGCGCGGTTCTTCGTTCCAAAACAAATTGCGGGCCTCGGCCTGGTCGCCCACGCGCGCGTTCATCGGCGCATAATCCGCCAGTTCGGCAGGCCCCTTGCGGACAACTACGAACAGCAAATCGTCGACGCGGAGGATTTCTTCGGTCGCGTCGGAGTCGGCGTACGTCAGCAATTCCTCACCCGTACGGGCGTCCAGGGCCATGACGGGGGCATCATATCCCAACGTTACGAACACGCGGTCGGGATCGGCGACCAGGCGGCGGGCCAATTGCGTCGGCCCGCTCTTCAACGGCCACAAATGGCTTTGCCAGGTCGGAATATCCCGTTTCCACAACACGGTTCCATTGAACGCATCCCGGGCGATCAGCTTCCACTTTGGCGGCAGCAGGATCGAGATTCGGCTTCCTTCGTCCATGATGTAGAACATGCGTCCGCCAGCCGACACCAACGCACTCATGCTGGCCATCCGGTCATGATGCCGGGACCACCGGGGGCTACCGACCCATTGCAAGTGCCGGGGTGGGCCGACTACATCGTCTTCCGCCACGGCGTTGCCTGAAGGATCATGCAGGTAATGAGTCCACTGGTCGATATTCTTGGGTCTCGGTTTGACGATTCTTTGCCAGGTCCCGTCGCCCTGTCGGATCATGGCGACCCCCTGGGGAACGAGCACGCGGACGATTTCCTTTCGGTCCAGCGATTCCGGATCCTCGACGACCAGCAGGTTGATCAAATTGTCGACATAGGGCAGCGGTCCACCCGCCCAATGATCCAGCGCGATCAGGCCATATTTCCCTTCGCCCTGCAGGCGGCGTCGGCCAGCAGCAACAGCTTGAGGGTCTTTTTCCAGTCCATGCACCAAGGTCGCCGCGTTGCGTTGCAGTCCCTCGGTCCAAGCTCCATCCCCGGCTCCGACGTGCACGAAGAAACCCGCATGTACACCGGCTTGCTCCACGAGTTCCGCCGCCGACTGACCGGCGGCCCGCTGAGTCCCCGCCCCTGGGACCGACAGGGCCACAAGTGCCGCTGCTAACAAATGCTTCCACATAACATGATTCCCGAGAAATGGATTTGTAAATCCGCGTTCGTCTTCAATTAACCGCTAGCCGTCCCCGCACGCGGCGGCAGTGAATTCGGGTGCCGCCGATGCACGCGGCATGGCCGAGGGCCGGCAGGAGCCGCGCACCACCCCTTCGCATGCCCGATCCCTTGAGGTACGGCAAGCCAGGTCTGCAACGGCGCCCATCAATATACCACAACAGGGCGGGCGGCTTTGGGTAAATCTCTTGGGTTCGCTCGGCCATGCAGGGGCCCGGCCGGGCGTACAACAGCGTACTTTCGGTCCGTGGACGCGACAGCCCTCCCTTAGCTTCGGGCGAATCTGCCCGGCCATCCTTCACCGCATAGCGTCGGTGCCATGCCACAGCAGAGAGCCGATCCGCACGATGGTGGCCCCTTCGGCGATCGCTTCAGCGAAATCCCCGCTCATGCCCATCGACAAATGGGGAAGCGGCAATTCGTACTTGCGGGAGAGCCGATCTCGCAACGCCCGCACCTCGGCGAATTCGCGGCGCGCTTCCTCTCCCTGGGCTCCGTGTGTGGCCATGGCCATCAGGCCCAACAGTTGCAACCGGGGCCGATCCCGCAGAAAGTCGACCACCGGTTCGATTTGGGCTGCGGGGATCCCCGTCTTGGTCGCATCCCGCGAGATGTTTACTTCGAGCAAGAGTGGGACCTGCATCTGCAGTCGCTCGGCGGCCGAGTCCAGGCCGTACGCCAAGCGCAGGCTGTCGAGCGAATGCAACAGATGTATCAGGGGCAAGGTCCGAGTAATCTTATTGCGCTGCAAGTGTCCGATCAGGTGCCAGCGGGGGAGCGATGGCGAACCCTGGGAATCCAGTGAAGCAAGGTGCTCAGAAAACCACTCGGCTTTCCGCCACAATTCCTGTGGTCGATTTTCTCCCAAATCGTGGCAGCCGGCGGCCAGCAATAGCCCGGCCCAGCTTGGTTCCACATACTTGGTGACGCCCACGATGGTCACGTCACCAGGATCCCGGCCGGCGCGGTGACACGCTTCAGCCACCTCTTGCTGCACTCGTTGCCAGTTCCGGGCGATGGTGTCGGCCGGTGATGGTGTTGGGCTCATGACTCGGCTTGGGGTTCGACTTCAATGATCGTATCGGGCATTCTTTCGTCGGCATCGAAACGACCGGCATAGAAATCGGCGATGGTGTGCATGCCCAATGCCGTGCGGCGGGCGGGAGGATCCAGAGATCGATAGAACAACCACTGTTGTTTGCCGATCTGCACCCGGTATGCCGCCGCCTCGTCTGGCGGAACGATTTGCAAATCACGCGCCACGGTCAAACGCCGCCAGGTATAGGGGCGGGAGGCGTGTTTGTTGTCCAGGCTGAGGATCAAGGGTGTGTACAGGTTGCGGAGCGGCCGGTGTTGCACCAGGCACAAGGAATCGCCGTCCAGGCACACGCCTCCCCAGCCGCCTTCCTGCGCAAGTTGGCGGTTCCACTCTGGCAGGAACAGGGGCAGAGCCAGGCTGATTCCACGGCGGGTTCGCACCCGTCCCTCGGTCGATCTCTCCTCCGGTTGCCAGGCCGCGCCCGGGGCCAGCGGCAGGTGGGTTTCCAGCGACCACTGGTCGGTCTCGTCGCCACCCAACAGTGCGTCGCTGAGGAACAACAGCCGCTCTTGGCGCAGCAACATGATCTGCCGCTGCAGCCTGGCCTGCTCATCCAATCCGCACTCCAGTTCCAAGTAGGCCACATCGTCGTCGGTGAACCAGCACACCTCGCGCCACGGATCGTCGGGCTGCAGCAGTCGCCCATCGCGTTGGATGCGGCTTTGCCAGTCGCCGGCCAGCAATGGATCGCCCTTGGGTCCCAGGACTTCAATGGCGACATGGGGCCCCGAAAAGTCGACTGCGACACGGCCGCTCTTGTGGGTCCAGTCGACGCGTAAACAAGCCGTTTCCGCCGTTTCGCTGTAACATGGAGCGGGCCCGAGTTTGGATTCCAGCAGTTCGGGGTTCACCCGGCCCGATTCAGGCGGTACCAGGCCCGAAGCTGCCATGGCGGTTCGGACGCTGCGGCTGGCCCGAGCCAATACCGTCAGATGTTCCCAGACCGGTCGACTGCGTGGCGGTTTGGCCAAGGTTCCTAACAACTGCGTTCCCGACGCCCGTGACCACCGCGCGGCTTCGGCCAGCAATCGAGCCAATGCCTTGCGTTGCGGCCCGTACCATTGCCGCAAACCCAGCGCGTCCCCGAGTACGCGGCAACGCAACACACTGGCCAGGCCCGCCCGCAAATGGATGGCCCCTTCCATCAGCCACGGTGCTGGATCGTCGACCGACACTTCCAAGGCCCCAGCCAGGTTGTCCATGGCTCGGCTGGCTTCGCGCAGCGCCACGCGGCGCGGTGGAGAGGTCGCTGCCGCGAGGAGTAACGGGATTTCACATTGCAGCACCAGTGGGCAGACGGCCGGTTGTTCGCGCCATTGCGGCCCCAACACGTCCAGGGAGCCCAGGGAATCGACCAGGGTTTCCAGCCATTCGCCCAACCATGTGTTTTCGGCAATGGCCGCGTGCGTAGGGATTTGCCATAGCAGACCGGCCAACCCCAAAGCCGCCTCCGCCTGGTGCGGGGCCGCATCGATCCACTGAAACGCGCACTGGTCGATCGGTTCGGAAGTCGACCCACCGTCGGTCGCTCGGCTGTCTTCGATGTGCTCCCCGTCAGCCTGACGCCAGTGGCTGGCCATTACGGCGGCCAGTTTCCGTGGGCGAATGCCGGCCCGCACTAGGGCCCGGGCCTGCGATTCCGCGACCGTTGCCCACTCGAAAGTCAGCTCGGCCGACAAGGACGCCGGCCAAGGCAGATCCATCAGTGCGTGTTCGTATGCCTCGCCCCACACGGCAGACGGTTGGGCAACGACGGCGCGGATGTGCGATTCGAGCGTCTTGGGTTTGGCCGTCTTGGTCGTCGCCGATCCCGGTTGGGTTGCGGAACGGCCGCTCCGTTTGCTCCCTGTCCGCCGCCGCGATTCGTTCCGGTATTTTGGGTCAATCCAATCCATACAAGCCACCTTGCCGCAGTCGGGGACGCGAAAATAAACGATAATGCAAACGGATGAGGTCGCCGAATGCGGTCCGGTAGGGTACACCCTGAACGCAGTGGGGCGAAGGTGGGTACCATCGGCGGGCCGAAACATGGGCGATCGCGGAAAGCCCCTATTTTGCTTACCGCGGCTGGCGTGTCAAAGTAAACCTGCCGAGATCTAGCGGTCAAAGGCAACGAAACCAAACGTGCAGGTCAGAGATTTTCACGGGGAGGAATGCGGGAAATGAGATTTAGTTGGTTGGCTGTCTGTTGGCTCGGAGCGCTGTGTGGAATCGCTGGCATTGCGATACCGTGCCGAATTGTTGCTCAAGAACCGGCCGCAGGTGTGGCTGGAGGAAATCCGAACCGATCGCCCAGTGCAGCTTCGGCCGATGCAGCTTCCAGCGATGAGACCAGCGCGGCAGGCGAAGCGGGAGCCGATGAAAAGCCCGAGTATCCGACCCTGGCCGAGAAATACCTTAAGCAAGTCGAAGCGACCTTCGGGGAACCGCCCGGCATGGTGCGGTTGCATCCGCATTACCGTGTGTGGGTCGACCGCGACAAGAAGCGCGTCGTCGTCGACGGTTACGTCGCCTTGACGGCTGGCCAGTTGGAAATGTTCGCCTGCCTGGCGGGTACGAAGGAGCACGAGTCGGTGGTCGCCGTGTTCAGCAAGGCGCAACTGGTCCATGCCGGATTGCTGGCGATCGGTGCCAAACAGGGAACGCCCGTGCAGTGGGAACCCGATTTCAAACCACCCACCGGCAGCGAAATCCAAGTTTTCGTACTGTGGAAGGACCCCGACGGCACCAAAAAGCATATCGATGCGCGAAAGTGGGTCCGGCAGGTGGGAACCGAAGACAAGACGCTGGAAACCAATTGGGTATTCGCCGGTAGCTCTTTTTGGACCGACCCCGACACGGGCAAGCAAATCTACCTGGCCGAGAGCGGCGATCTGATTTGCGTTTCGAATTTCACCACCGCGACCCTGGATATTCCCATGAAGAGCACGCAGGTCAACAGTGGCCTGATGTTCGCTGCGTTCACCGAACGGATCCCCGAACGTGGGACTCCAGTGCGGTTGGTCCTGCAATTGCTGGAGCCGAAGAAATCTGCCGACGCCCGGGCCAACATCGAAAAGCGGCAAGCGAAATCGCCGGCCGACGCCCCCCGAGCTGAGGATGACCAGTTCTAACGCGCGATCGTTGGCGACTGCGCTGCCTGCGGTTGGCCGCCCCACAGCCCCGCGCCGCCCCAATCGCCTCGGAGTGCGAGGAGCGCCGCACGGAGTCTGGCCTTCGAATCGCAAGCGGGACGGGCTACGGTTTGAGGACGATCTTGCCGCGCAGGCAACTTTGTTTGTGAATCGTGTGCTGTTCTTGCAAACGATGGGCCTCGGCAGCCTGGCTCAATGGCAGCACGCGATCGATCACCGCCTTCAGTTTTCCGGTGGCCAACCAGTGGTTGATGTCGGCTGCGCAGGTGGCCTGTTCTTCTGCCGGCGCTTTGAACATGACAAACCCCAACAGGGACAGGCATTTGACATAGAACGGACCGACGGGTAGGGGCGGCCGAGCATCCCGACCGGCCATCAACACCATCCGTCCATTCTCCTTGAGCAAGTCGACGGCAAAATCGAAATCGGGTTCGCGGAGGGTTTCCCAAAACACATCCACGCCATCGGCGGCCAATTCTCGGGCTGCAGTGGGGACATCCTCGCGGGTATAGTCGATGACCCCATCGGCACCCAGTTCGCGACACAGTTCCGCTTTTGCATCCCCTCCCGCAGTAGTGAGAACGCGTGCCCCGACCGCCTTGGCCATTTGCACCACCATTGCGCCCACGCCCCCTGTACCGCCGCGCACGAAAATGGTTTCGCCGGGTTGCAAATGCGCGCGGCGGAACAGTCCCAAATGAGCGGTGATGCCCACCAATGCTACGGCCGCTGCCTCCTCGTCGCTGACCTTCTCCGGAGTCGGGTAGAGCCACTGAGCATCCACTGCACACAGCTCGGCGAACGTTCCTTGACGACCGAGCAATCCTTGGTTGCTGCCCCACACCCGATCCCCGACTTGGAACTGGGTGACGCCCTCTCCCACCTCGACCACTGTCCCGGCCAGGTCGCAACCAGGGATGGTTGGTTTGGGCAATTCCCAGTAGTTCGCGCCGCCACGGATGTACGTATCGATCGGGTTGACCGAGACCGCCCCCACGCGGACCAGGACCTGGCCGGGCCCACACTGCGGATCGGGCAAGTCGCCATACTGAATTACTTCCGGTGGTCCCGGCTCATTGTAGTAAGCTGCTTTCATCCCTCATCGTTCTCCTTCGAGCTCTGGAACCAGTCGACCGTCTCCACACCCAGCCCATGGCTGCTCGGCAACTGTCACGCATCAGCAGACTGCGGAACGCCAATCTATGGTAGCATCCTGGGTCCAGCCCAGTAGGTCGC
>RFIQ01000336.1 GCA_003695565.1 Planctomycetota bacterium
ATGGAGTTGCATCACGAGTCGGATCTAACGACCGCCGTCTTCTCCAGCGGCCGGCAGTGGATCGCCTCTGGCGGCAATGAAGGTCAAGTTCGACTTTGGGACGCCGCATCGGGAGAACTGGAGGGGGAGTTCAGCACCGCCGGACGTTCTGTTCTTCAAATCGAGTTTCGGAAGGATGACGCAGTTTTGTGCCTGCTGGTCGCAGAATCCCAAGGACCGGACCGCAGCCGGCGGCGTCTGTTGCTGGTCGACACCCAGTCGTTGGAATTGCGATGGGAGTCTCCGTTGGTCCTCCTGACCACGTCGTTCGCGTTCGCCGACGACGGGGAATACATTGTAGCCAGTAGCGAGGATGGGCAATTGCATTGTTTTTCTACGGAGTCCGGACAGTTGCAGCGCAGCACACGTCCCCATATCGGCCAGGCTTTGGGGCAAGTGACGTGGTTGCGAAATATCTCGAAGTACGCGGTGACTAGCGGTGGCCAGACGACGATGCTGCTGGATAGCGATCTTCGAGAGACCTGCCGAATTCCCACGCATAGTGGGGATTTCGGTCTGTTGAGCAGGTCGGGTGATGGCACGATTCTGGCCGTGGGGGGTGGTGATGGATCGGTGAGAATCTTGCAGACCGCTGACTTGAACACGCCTCGAACTGTATTTGAGGACACGGTGATTCGCAGTTTGTGCTTCCACGGGCAGCAGATTTTGGCGGCCCGCGATGACGGATTGATCGACCAGTGGGAGGCGCGCAGTGGCGAGCTGAGCCAGCAAATCATGATCGATCCGATGCAACGCGCCGTGTTGAGCGTAGCGGCTAGCCCCGATGGCAATCGCATTGCTGCCTGCGGCATGATGCGGCATCTGGCAGTCTATCCCGTGCAAGACCCCTCCAACATGACGACGGCCGAATTGCCGCCGGGGGGCCATTCCGCGGTCGCCTGGTCACCCGATGGAGCCACGATTGCTGTCGGAGGGCGTCAACCGGGGCTCTTGCTGTTTGACGCCCACGATCTGTCCCGTGCCCCGGTACGACCGCAAGTTGCGGCAGCAGTGTCGCATCTGGGATTTTCATCGGACAGCCGCTGGATCGCTGTCGCGTTGGCTGACGGAACGGTCCAGGTTCTAGGGCGAGACGGGCACTTGGCAGCAACGATTTCCGATGGTCTTTCCGGACGTCCCACCGCGTCGACCTTTCTATACGATGATCAACAATTGTTGGTAACGACCCGCCATGGCCATCTCTGCATCTACGACGTAGAGAGTGGCCGTTTGGTGCATCGCTGGCGCGGTCATGGCGGTGCGATAAACGGGCTGGCCTTGCTTCCCCACGAGCGCGCGGTAGTTACAGCCGGACGCGATCGCACTCTGCGCCTGTGGGACCTGGAATCGCGGCAGTTAATTTCACAATTGACTGACCATGATCGCGCGGTCGTGGCCGTGAGCGTTTCCCGGGACGGATCGATCCTCGCCTCCGCCGGCGTGCAGGGTGATGTACGCATCTGGCGAGCCCATTGATCTTTCGGCTCGTTCCGCATCGATGCGCAAAAGCGGGAGTGAGAGAGGGTGGGCGCTGACGTGGCAGGAGTCTTCCCGCCAACATCTACATTGTTTCGTCGCGTACACCTTCCCGTCGTTTGCGACGCAGGAGTCGTTCACGACGTTGCTGAGCGGCAACCTTGATGTCCTCTGGGAGATCGGGCCGGTTGAGGATCGTCGATAGATCCTCTTCCGCCAGGGCTTCCTCGTGCAGGGCGCTGTAAGCCAAGGCGCGGTTGTAGGTCGCCATAGCCTGAACATCGGCCGGTGTATTTGCTGCGTCGATCACTGCCGTGTAATCGGCGATGGCACCCTGATAGTCTTTGGCCTTGGCCTTTTCCATCCCGGCGCGATAGCGAGCCAGCGACTTACCCCGGGCAGTAAACAGCCCAAGAATCCGGCGAAACAATGGCATACTCAGTCCCTCACCCGTTGATCACACTGCCCCAGTCATGATTTGAAAAGTCGGTCCTAGTGACGCTGTCCGTTGCGACGTGCTGGCAGCCCATTTGCGCGCACATTATATAGCCAGCCCCCACCCGATTGCACTAACGACGACTTCGGTCACGCGCCGCCCCGGCGCCACCCAAGCAGCGGGGCACCGGTCACCCCTGAAATACGGTCCAGCCCTGAGACTGGACTTGCCCCGCCAGCGGAATCTGCCTCAACGGGTGGCGGGGCAATACAAGATTCGCCCGCAGGAAACGCACAGGACCGGTCGCCCAGCGGTCAACTGGCTCAACAAGTGTGGCGTCAGCGTCATGTTGCAGCCGGAACATGAATCGCCATCCAATTCGGCCATGGCATCATCTCCGCGGACTTTCACCATCCGCATGTACTCTCGACGGATCTCACCTTCCAACCCCTTTTCCTCTTCGGCCAGCTCGGCGTTGATCCTGTTCAGTTCCGCTTCGAGCTGCACCTTTTTGTCGGCAATGCGCTGTTCGATCTCGGCACACTCGGTGCGAATTTTAGACAACTGCTCCTTGGCTTCCTCTTCTTTTTCCGTTAGCTGATCCAATTCCTCGAGCGTTTCCAGGATTTCATCCGACAGCACCTCATTGGCTTTTGTTTCCGCCGCAATCTGGTCCTTGAGGGCCTGATACTCGCGATTCTCCTTGACGGTATTCAACTGCCCGGACCAGTGCCGGATCTTGGCCTCTCGCTCTTCCATTTGCAACTGCTTGCTGTCCGCCTCCATCCGCAGATCACGGATGCGGGCATGCAATTCCTCCAACTGTCGCTCGGCATCCTGTACGCGTTGCTGGGCCGACGCGACGATCATGGGCCCACGTCGCAATTGAGATTCCAGATCGGATTTTTGGATGTTCAAACGATGTAGGGTTTGAACCAAAGCGGTTGTGACGGTCATAATCAATCTATCAAACAGTTGGGAAAAACGATTCGGGCGTGGCTGACAACTCCGGGTGCTCACCGAATGCTGATAATGCTACTCTACAGTGGTGATTCTGACTATCCAGTTCCCTAGCCTCGAGGCAACGCAGTGCGATTCTCTGAGATACTAGAAGAGTACGGACAAACGCATTTGATGCAGTTCTGGGATGAACTCGATGCAGCCCAGCGGGCAACGCTGGAGGCACAAATTGCCGACATCGACTTCGACCTGATCCGAAGGTTGACGACCGAGCAGGAGGCGACCGTCGACTGGGCTGAGCTGGCCAGCCGGGCCGAGCCGCCGCCGGCGATCCGGTTGGACGATCCGGCACCATCTCCGTCTCGCACGGCAGCCGTTGCTGCGGGCGAAGAGGCTCTGCGCGGAGGGCAGGTCGGCATGATCCTGGTAGCGGGCGGGCAGGGGACGCGGTTGGGGTTCGACCAGCCCAAGGGCATGTTTCCGATCGGTCCGATCAGCGGCCGGACGCTGTACCAGACGCATGCCGATCGTTTGGCGGCAGTGATGCAGCGGTATGGCCGCACGATTCCATTGTTCTTGATGACCAGCCCAGCCACGGATGCCGCCACGCGTGCCTATTTTGCCGATCATGATTTCCTGGGTCTCGATCCTCAGCACGTACATTTTTTCTGCCAAGGAACCATGCCGGCTGTCGATGCGGCATCGGGCAAGCTGCTGCTGGAGGAGAAACACCAGCTGGCGCTCAGCCCCGACGGGCACGGCGGCCTGGTTGCCGCGTTGGACCGCCACGGTTGCTTAGAAACAGCCCGGACACAGGGGATCGAGTATTTCTACTACGCCCAAGTCGACAATCCCTTGGCGCGTTTGTGCGAACCCGAGTTGATCGGCTACCACATTTTGGCCGCCAGCGAAATGACTACGCAGGTCGTGAAGAAACGTTTTGCCACAGAAAAAGTCGGCAATGTCGTGTCGATCGATGGCAAAGTGCAAATCATTGAGTACAGCGACCTGCCGGAAGAATATGCCACGGCGACAGCCCCGGACGGTTCGTTGCGGCTGTGGGCGGGCAACATCGCTATCCACGTATTCAACCGTTCCTTCCTGGAAGCCGCCGTCGATGCAGCCGGCGGCCTGCCGTTTCATCGCGCCCACAAGAAGGTCGCTTATCTGGATGCCAGTGGGCGAAAAGTTGATCCGGAGACGCCGAATGCCATTAAGTTCGAGCGGTTCGTGTTCGATCTTTTGCCGACCGCTCAACGGGCGATCGTTGTGGAGGCCGATGCGGCAGAGGTTTTCGCTCCGGTCAAGAACGCCGATGGCGCCGAAGTGGACACTCCGGCCCATGCGCAAGCAGCACTATTGGATCAGCACCGCCGATGGCTGGAGGCGGGCGGAGCGGAATGCGCGCCGGGTGTGCGTGTGGAAGTCAATCCCCGCTGGGCGATGGACGCAGAAGACGTGCGCCAGCGGATAGAACCGGGAACCCGGTTCGCTGCAGATACCTACTTGCGTTGATCGAGCGCGGACATGGGCAGGTCCGGGTGCGGTCTGATGTCGGCACGGTCCGGCCGCGTAGATTCGGAAATTTCCCCGTCCTGGGCTGCGGTGCGCTGCGTATCAAGCAGTCGTTGATAGAGCTGCTGGATGACCGGGCGGCGGTAGAGGCGAGGATTCACGTGGGGACGGGCTGCCAACAACAACCGTTGGGCGGACAGCGGTGTATGTCCGCGGTACTTGACTAACCACCACAACGCGACCGTGGCGCTGCGTGCTCGACCGGCTTTGCAATGCACGTAAGTGCGACCGCCCTGAAGCGCATGGCGTTGGATAAAATCCGCACCCGCTTCGACGTCGGCCAGCGGCGGATGGTGGAAATCGGTCGTGGGAATCCACAGTTGTTCGATTCCCAGTCGCTGGTACTCCGCGATCGGGCCCGGAAATTCCTCGCAAAGATTGACGACTCCCGTTACGCCGGCCTGGCGCAACCGTTGCGGATCCCCCCGCATCGGTCGCGCTCCGACGATCAACTCCGGCTGCACTTCGTCCCACCACCGCCGGACTCTCAGCACCCGCCCTAACAAGACGTTGTATCCGAGAGTTGGAACGTAGACCCAACGTGCCATCCAACGACGCAAGGGCGCTTTCCTCGACACTAGGGAGCATGCTTCCGAACCGGGATAACGAAGCGGAGCAGGTAACTGGACCGCGGTAGAGCGGCCGGCCCGAGTTGGTGCTCGGGGATGACCAGAGATCTGTGGCGGCCCGGTCCCCGATCAGCCGATGCCCGCCGGGTTGAAGTATGCCGGTTCATTGCCCGGCTTCCACTTGATGTTGCACCCGATGCTGGGCTTTTGGACCTCAGGGGGCGGTTCTCCATTCAACAATGCGTCCAGGGCAGCCCGCAAATCGGCGCCCGTAGGTTGGGCATCGCCTCCGGGCCGCGTGTCATCCATCTGTCCTCGATAAAACAAACGGAACTGATCGTCGAACAGGAAAAAGTCCGGCGTGCAAGCGGCACCGTAGGCTTTGGCGACCTCTTGCGTCTCATCGTACAAGTACGGGAAGTGGTATCCCTGGCGGGCCGCTTCCTCTTTCATCTTCTCCGGTGAATCATCTGGATACGCGGAAACGTCGTTGCTGTTGATGCCGACGACGGCGATCCCCTTCGGTTGATATTCATCGGCGATCTTGGCCAGTTCCGCGGCAACGTGCTTCACGAAGGGGCAATGGTTGCACATGAAGACGACCAACAGCCCCTTCTTTCCACGGAAATCGTCGCGAGCAACCACTTTGCCGTCGTAGTCAGGCAACCGAAAATCGGGCGCCTCGGTACCGAGCGGCATCATTGTACTAGCTGTTTTGACCATGGCTGTACTCCTCCTGTATGCGTCCTCGAACGCGCCACGTACTGAGATAGATTCACAATACCGGAAAACTACTCGGTGCGACTGGTGATTTCCAACAAATGGAAACCAAACTGCGTCTTCACCGGTCCATGGACCTGGTTCAGTTCTCCGCTGAAAACGACTTCATCGAATTCGGGGACCATCTGCCCTTGGCTGAATTCGCCCAAATCGCCTCCATTTTGCCCGGATGGACAAGCCGAATGGGCCCGAGCCACTTCGGCGAAATCGGCACCGTTCTCGATCTCTTCCTTCAAACGCAGGCATTCCGCTTCCGAATTGACCAGGATATGCCGTGCCCTTGCGCGTGCCATCTCATTGTCCTCTGAATCGTGGGTATGGAGAATTTCGAGCGATGCCGCGCATGAAAACGAGCAGCCGCCCACGACCACTACTGTACCATCTTGCGCCCGCTCGGACAGACCCGGCTACCCATCTGCGATTTGGCCTGCTACGCCAAAAGAGTGGCCAGCCAGACGATTGCGGCGCAGGTAGGGGAATCGCTCAGGTTTCAGATGGTTGAAAGTCGAGCTGGATTGGGGCTACACTTTGAACCTCCCTCGTCGCGGTTGGACCGGCTGTAGTGCGCGTAGGTGTCGGTGGACCGGATGGCAAGAGAAATTTGGGGGCTTTGGGTGGGATCGGTAGGGTTCCGCGCGATGGGAACCGATATCGATAGGCAGAATCATGCGGCCCATCTGCGGATCCAGTAGAACGAACGCCGCCCGCTGGATGGTTCGAACTGCTGACGCCGTCCGCCGCGCGGCGGGGACGATATTTGGTCGACATTACCAGGTTTACAGGGAGCGCTCTCGCTATGCAGCTCGCGAAATTGCTCGATCATGCCGGATTCCCTTCGGTCGGAATTGTCGAGGGGGATCGGATCGAGTTGCTGGAATTGAGGAATTCCCGGTTTCGAACCTTGGCGTCGCTGCTAGCGCTGGCAAACGGCGAGATTGAACGCACGGTCGAGGCGC
>RFIQ01000337.1 GCA_003695565.1 Planctomycetota bacterium
GACACCGACGCATCAACATTCATCTGCTTTGCGCACTTTGGGGCGACATTCCGGATCCGACTGCATCCTGGGCGTACGAGAAATCAATGCGGCTGGCGCAAAAGATGGCAGCTCTGTGATCGATTCTCGGCGCCACGGATGCACGAATCGATCGTGAGGGAACGCGTGAGGATATAATGGGGCTGCGGCGTTTGCTGGACGGCTTCCAGATTATCTTGCGAGACGGATGTATGATGAGCGCAACGTTTCCCGAACGATCTTGGATGCTGGCGGTGCTGCAGGCGTTGCCGGGATGGCGGAGTGCCTGGTGGGGCTGCTGGCTGTTGATTTTGGCGGCCACGACCGCACTGGCTGACGATCGGCCGAACTTCCTGGTGATTGTCGCTGATGACATGGGATTCTCCGATGCGGGATGTTACGGAGGGGAGATCGCCACGCCGAATCTGGACCGATTGGCGGCCGGAGGTTTGCGGTTCACGCAGTTCTACAATACGGCACGCTGCTGGCCCACGCGATCGGCGCTGATGACCGGCTACTATCCGCAGCAGATTCGCCGCGACAGCTTGCCGGGCGCACCGGCCGGGTTTGGAGCACGCGGCAAACGCCCGCCATGGGCGCGGACGGTCGCTCAGTACTTGCAGGACGCCGGTTATCGCACTTACCACTCCGGCAAGTGGCACGTCGATGGGGAACCGACCGACAATGGTTTCGATCGCTCCGACCCGACCAGCCATGGCCATGGGTTTTTCGATCCATTGCACAAGAAGGATCGCGATCCGCGGTACTACCGGACGATCCACACCGCCGACCACGCCGTCGAGTGCTTGCAGGAGCACGCGGCCCAGTACGCCGATCGGCCCTTCTTCTCCTATGTGGCTTTTCATGCCCCGCATTTCCCGCTGCATGCGTTGCCGGAAGACATCGCCCGTTACCGGGATCGATACGTTGCAGGCTGGGACGAACTGCGGCGACAACGGCATCATCGGCAACAGCAACTAGGGGTGCGTGTCGGGGAGCTTTCGGCACTCGAACCCGACATTGGCCCACCGTATGATTTTCCCGAACACATTGCACTGCTGGGGCCCGGCGAAGTCAACCGACCGCTGCCTTGGCACACATTGTCGGCCGAGCAGCAGCGATTTCAGGCAACCAAGATGGCCATCCATGCCGCTATGATCGACCGCCTCGACCGCGAGCTGGGACGGATCTTGTCTCAAGTCGAACAGATGGGAGCCTGGGAGAACACGTTCATTTGTTTCTTGTCCGATAACGGGGCCAGCGCGGAGATCATGGTGCGCGGCGATGGGCATGATCCGCAAGCGCCGATGGGTTCAGCCGCCACCTACTTGTGTTTGGGACCAGGGTTCTCCAGCGCCTCGAACACTCCGTTTCGTCGGCACAAGACCTGGGTGCATGAAGGCGGAATTTCGACTCCCTTTATCGTGCATTGGCCGCGCGGGATCGCGGAAAAGAACGCGTTCCGGTCGACGGTAGCCCACGTAATCGATATCGCCCCAACACTGCTCGATCTGGCCGGAGTCGACATCGGTCCGTCCGGCGGACCGCCAATGAGCGGTACGAGCCTGCGTCCCGCGCTGATAAACGACGATGTGCAGTTGCATGACGCATTGTGGTTCTACCACGAAGGCAACCGAGCGCTGCGGCAAGGGGATTGGAAGATCGTCTACGCGAAAGATGGGCGGCCGGCGGGGGCCGATCGCAGCGGCCGGCTGGACAAGCGACGGGCCACGGAAATCCCTTGGAGTCTGTATCACCTGGTCGACGATCGCGCGGAGCAGCATGATCGGGCGCAGCAGCAACCTCAGCGAGTGGCAGCCATGGCCGCTCGATGGGACGCCATGCGGATCGAGTTCTTGCGCCATGCAGCCGATCGATGACGCCAGTAACAATGCGCCTCGGTTACCGCTGCCGGTGAGACAGTGCTTCTACCTCAGCGAAATACGCGCCGCCGGCCTGGCCGTTCTCTCGATAGAGATAGGTCACCAGTTCCGCCGGACCGGCTGGCAAATCGAGTTCAAAGACGACGCCTTTACTTCCGGCTTCCACAGGGCGTTCGACGGCTCGACCGGCGATCTCGATTCGTGCTCGCTGGGCAACGACCGTCCGGTTGGCCTCTTTAGGAAACTGACGCAGCGTGATGCGGTAACGGCCGGCGTGGTGGACGTTGAGCATCCACGGCCCAGTGACCGGGGGCAGTTTGCTGATCGTGCCGAAGTTCCACGGCGGGTTTCCGCGCGGCAGGTACCAGTCCTGCGAGCACAGCACGGTCGGATTCTGCGCGGGATTGCCGATGTCGATGCGAACCGGCGCGAGTCGCGGCGACACGCGTTGCCAAAACCGCTCGTACTTCGCGCGAAGTGCGGCGACGACATCGGGATGTTCCGCGGCGACATCAAGCCTTTGCGCCGGATCGGCCTGAATGTCGAACAGAAACTGGCCGCCGGAGTTGACCAGCCGCCATCGTTCAGTCAATACGACGCTGAATTCGAACGGCCGAGACGGCAATGCGGTGCCACCCGCTCCGCCGTGAAACTGGATCACGTGATGATCCCGCGGCCAAGGCCGGTCGGAACCATCGAGCAGCGGTTTCAGCGAGATCCCGTCGAGGTCGTAGTCCTCCGGCACGGGAATGCCGCACAGATCGGCGAGCGTCGGCAACACGTCGATGTGCGCGGCGAGCGGTCCAATATCGCGGCCGCCGGTCAATCCGCCTTTCGGCCAGTGAATGAA
>RFIQ01000338.1 GCA_003695565.1 Planctomycetota bacterium
GTTCGTCGGCATACTCGGGATACCGTTCGATCCACTCCCGTCCCTCGATCGATTCGCCCCGTTCCTGTGCCTGAAACAGTTCCGCCAGCACGGACTCGAACGACTTCGATGGACCTACCGAATTTGCCATGGCGTGCGTCGGGACCTCCCCGCGGTACGGCGGTGGATGTTACCCCTGCTCCCCGTTTCCGAACTGTTGCCGTAAGCGCTTCATGCCTCGAAAGATCAAACCGGCCACGGCCTCGGTGGACTTGCCCAGTTCCTGCGCGATGTCCGCCAGGCTGGCATTTTCCCAGTACTTCAAGATGATCGCTCGCCGCTGCTCTTCCGTCAATTCCAGCATGGCTTGGGCCAGCGCGGCCGCCCGTTCCTCCCGATGCAGTGCGGCGCTGGGCGATGAATTCTCAGCCGACAGCAGGTTCCCCAGCATGATCGACGAAGCCTCGATGGCTTGGATCGATTGTTCACGTGAGACGTCGCGCCGCTGGCGTGAAAAATCGCGTGCCAGGGCATACACCACGTTGCCCAGGATACGACGCAACCATCCCGCTTTCTCTGCCGAAGACTGCCCGCGAAACTGATCGCGTGAGCGATAGGCTTGCAACAAGGTTTGCTGGACGATGTCGGACGCATCCACCTTGCTCTTCAGCTTGGCGTGCAACTGCGTCTCGGCCAGTACATGCAGATACGACCTGAACGCCTCGAACTCCGTCGAGGTGTCCGCCAAAGATCGCTCCTGGTCGCTCCCGCCGTGGCGGCCTTCGCCGGTTGGTTCCGCGTTCATGGTCTGCACTGCACCCCACAAGAGTTAGCTTGTTCGTTGGCCGACATGCTGACAGCCTCATCGGGGATCCGCACCCTGCCCCGTCGGAATCGGCAACAGCGCCAGCACCGACCGATTCCGTTGGCAAACCCCGATCGTGGTTCACCGCCCTGATGGTGGTCCCCCGCCTTGGATGCATAGCAGTATATCCCGGTTTCGGGCTTGGGCGTTAGGCCGTGAACAGAGTATATTCAATGGGAACGGCGGTGCAGTACGGCATGGGCCCGATGTGGTCGCACCGCCGGCTGTCCGGCTTCCGATGTTTTCCTCATCACGTCCTCTGGCGATGGACTTTTTCGCCACCCGGAAATGACCTATTCGAACAAACTGCGTCGCCAGATCTGCTACGAGGCGGCGCGAGCGATGTATTTTCGGCACGAGACCGAATACTATCGCGCGAAACAAAAGGCGGCGCGACGCGTGTGTCGCGGCTGGGTGAAGCCAGCCGACCTGCCCAGCAATGCGGAAATCCGCGATGAGATTCTGCTGCTGGCGCGCCTGCATGAAGGCGAGCGCCGCACAGACAATCTCCGCCGTATGCGACTGGTCGCCTTGCGATTGATGCGGATGCTGGCCCGCTTTCGCCCGCGTCTGATCGGCAGCACGCTGACCGGCCACATCCGCACTGGCTCGGATATCGACATCCATGTCTTTTCCGACTCGTTGGAGGCAGTACTGGCAGCGCTGGACGAACAGATGCTGTTCTATGACGTGGAGCACAAACGGGTCCGCAAAGACGGCGAAGAACGGGTTTACACACATGTGCATGTGAAAGACGAGTTTCCCGTCGAACTGACAATCTACCCAGCCTGCATGTACAACCATGTGTTCAAAAGTTCGATCACGGGCAAACCCATCGAACGGGCATCCATCGCGGAATTGCAACAGTTCCTGGAAGAGGAATATCCAGATCTGTCCGTCGATGCTGCGTTGCACGATATGGAGGACCAACCGGATCGCTTCCAGCTCTACACGGCGTTGCTGTTACCCTTGGAAAATGTGAAGCAGAGTCCCAAGTACCATCCCGAAGGGGATGTTCTGTACCACAGCTTGCAAGTCTTCGATCTGGCCTGCGATGAACTGCCGTACGATGAAGAGTTTCTGTTGGCGGCGCTGCTGCACGACTGTGGAAAGGGGATCGACCCCAGCGATCACGTCGGTGCGGCCCTGGAGGCGTTGGATGGTTTCATTACCGAACGGACCGCATGGCTGATCGAACACCACATGGAGGCACATCGCATCTTCGATGGCACGATCGGCGCCCGGGCCCACCGTCGATTACGGCAGAATGAGAGCTACGAGGACCTGTTGCTGCTGTCGCAGTGCGATCGAGCCGGCCGTTCACCCGGAGTGGAAACAACCAGCCTGGAAGATGCCATCGAGTACTTGCGACAATTGGCCTATGACAATGGATGAAGCAGTCCGAATCGACGTCGCATCCCATCACCGGGGGCTGGGCCGCGCACTGCGCGATCCGGAGTTGCTGGCCGATCGCAACAATTGGCGGAAACGGTTCAGTCCCGAACTCGCCTACGGGAGGCATTTCGCGCCCCCCGGCCCCGACGCGAGACCAGCCGCCGTGCTGGTGATTCTCGAACCCCGCAGCGATGGCTGGTCGATTCCACTGACGATGCGCCCCAACCATCTACCCGATCACCCAGGGCAAGTCTCTTTGCCCGGTGGCAGAATTGAGCGCGGCGAGTCGCCCGCGCAGGCTGCCCTGCGCGAAGCGCGGGAGGAGATCGGCACGATTTTGCATTCCGATGCGCTGGTCGGTCCGCTGCAACCGCTGTTCGTGTTCAACAGCAATTACTTCGTCCAGCCGTTCCTGGCCATCGCCTCGGGGCCATTGCAATTCACGGCATGCCCCTTCGAAGTCGAACGCGTAATCCACCTGCCCACGCGCACGTTGTGCGACCCCGATTGCCACCAGGTACGCGACTTTCGCCGGGGCAACATCTGTTGGCGGGCCAGGACCATCACCTGCGAGGAGGATACGATCTGGGGTGCCACAGCAGTGATGCTGGCCGACCTGATCCCCGTGCTGCGTCGCGCCAAGATGGATGGGTCTGCCTGAAGCGTCCGCCTGCACGCCACCGCATCAGGGTTGACCTCGCCGATTTCGGCGCACTTCCTGCTCCCATTGGTCGTAGGCCGTCTTCAGTTCCCGAAACCGGTCCGGTTGCATCTCCCGCAGATCGTGCGTCTCCGCCGGATCGGCGGCCAGGTCGAACAGATACTCCTCGTCTCCGCTGGGGGTCGACAGAGCTACGTACTTGAGCGACTGGCGGCGCACCGCCTTCCAGATTTTTTCGCCACGTTGTTTGCGCCAGTACAGGTCCCGCCGGACCGGGACCGCCGTTCCGGCTACCTGGCCGATGATATCGATGCCTTCGAACGGCTTGTCTGCCGCCGGACGGACACCGGCGAGCCGTGCGATGGAGGCGGTAAAGTCGAACGTCAAACATGGCTCGTGGGATTCGATGCCAGCCGGAATAACGCCAGGAAAACGGATGATTCCCGGCACGCGAATCCCCCCTTCGAAAGTCTGCCCCTTGATGCCCCGCAGCGGAGCGTTGCGGGCACTGGCAGTACCGCCGTTGTCACTGGCGAAGATCACGACGGTGTTGCTGCGCATGCCCCGCGCATCGAGGGCCTTCAACAGTCGACCGATGCACGCGTCCATCCGTTCGATCATGGCCACATAGGTCTCGGGCGGCGCTTGGCCTTGCTGCCAAAGCGGCGATTCGCCCGACAGCGGGGACGTGGCCTCGTCATCCGGACCTTGATACGGCGCATGTGGGCAGGTGAATGGAACATACAGAAAGAACGGCTTGTCGGCAGACTGCGCGGACAGAAAATCGATCGCAGCGTCGGTGATCAGGTCGGTGAAATAGCCGGTGCGATGCACGGCATATCCATTGCTATACAGGTTGTACCAATCCAGATTGTCGTTGTAGCGAAAGTAATCCATGCCTCCACCGATGCAGTACAGCGATGCGTCGAATCCGTGCAGATTCGGTGCAAACTTTTGTTCATATCCGAGATGCCACTTACCCGAAATACAAGTGGCATAACCCGCATCTTTCAACAACCGCACGATCGTCTGCTCAGACGTTGGCAGGCCCAGATCGTTGGTTGCTCGCAACCTCACAGCGTCGTCGTATCTGCCCACGTTGCCGGTACCGATGGCGCATTCCAATCCGCCGATCCGCTGTTGGTACCGCCCGGTCAGGAATGCCGCGCGGGTAGGAGTGCACTCGGCACCGTTGGCATAGTGGGCGGTGAATCGCACCCCGTCACGGGCCAACTGGTTCAGGTGAGGCGTACGGATGTCGTCGCGGCCGTAGCATTCCAAGTCACCGTAGCCCAGGTCGTCCGCCAGCAGGAATAGGAAGTTGGGACGATCGTCCGCATGTGTGGGCACAGCCCAACCCCACGACACCATCAGCACGATGGAGAGGACTCCCATGTGGCTCGCCAACGACTTCATACAATTCGCCATGTACCCCTCCCCGCTTAGAAACGCCAATCCAGGTGGAATCGAGTACTGCGATTCTATCCGACCCTGACCGGGAACGGCTAGGCAACTCCACAGCCCCCGTGCTAGACTTTGAGCCTGTTCACGCCGCGGCAGGGGCGAGAAAATGAAATCCAGTCAAAACCGATCAGACCAACGGCCTATGTTGGGGGATGCACTATGATTCGCGTGGGCATTATGGGGGCAACCGGCTACACGGCGATCGAAGCGATTCGGATCTTGCTCCGCCACCCGCACGTCGAACTCATGGCAGCCACCAGCCGTCAGGCGGGTGGCACAGCGCTGGGCGACCTGCACCCGCAATTCAATGGTCGCACCAACTTGATGGTGGAGGATTTAACGCCTCAGGAAACGGCCGAGCGCTGTGACCTGGTGCTGTGTTGTCTGCCGCATGCTGCCTCGGCGCCGATCGTCACGGAGCTGTTGGCCCACGGGGCGCGGGTCATTGACTTGAGTGCCGACTATCGGCTCAGCGCGCGCGAGCTCTACGAGCACTGGTACGGTGTGTCCCACCCGGATCCCGGCCGCATCGGTTCGGTCCCGTACGGCTTGCCGGAACTGTTTCACGATCAGATTGCCGGAGCCAAGCTGGTGGCCAACCCTGGGTGCTACCCCACCAGCGCGATTCTGCCCCTGGCACCGCTGATCAAACATCAGTTGATCGAAACCGACATGATCATCGTGGACGCCAAGAGTGGCGTGAGCGGCGCGGGGCGGTCTCCCAAGTTGACGAATCTGTATTCGGAAGTCAACGAATCGGTTGCAGCCTATAGCGTCGGGGCACATCGTCATCAGCCCGAAATCGTGGACGTGCTGGAGCGGTTCACGCACCACAAACCCCACATTGTCTTTACCCCCCACCTGATCCCCATGGACCGAGGAATCCTGTCCACGATTTACGTTCGTCCCACCGACGGGGCATCGGCGAACCAAATTCGAGAGTGCCTGGCGACCTTCTATTCCGACCAACCGTTTGTGCGGGTCGTTCCCCACTTGCCCGCAACCAAACACGTCATCCACACCAATTACTGCGACATCGCGGTACGGGAAAGCGACGGGTGGATCGTGTTGCTGTCGGCCATCGACAATCTGGTCAAGGGAGCATCGGGAGCCGCCGTACAATGTATGAATATCATGAATGGTTGGGACCAGACTACCGCGTTGTTCGATTGATCCTTCGGGCTCAGACCGGCTCGCCGCACCTGACGGAGCCAATGTTCCGCCACGTTACCTGATCCCTCTCTCGACCAGACAAGCAGAAAGCAGATCACACACCATGGCCCATGTGCAGAACATCGACTTGCCCACTGGATTTCGATTCGCTGGCGTCGCCTGTGGAATCAAGGCCTCGGCCGGCAAACGCGACTTGAGCCTGATCGTGGCCGACCGCGACGTGGTGGCCACCGGCGTCTACACGCAGAACGCTGTGGTCGCGGCTCCAGTAATCTTGTGCCGCCAGCGAACGCCAACGGATCGCGCGCGTGCCATTGTGATCAACTCCGGAAATGCAAACGCTTGCACCGGCAAGCGAGGCGAAGCCGACGCCAATCGCATGGCTTCATGCGTAGCGGAAACACTGGCTGTTGGAACACAAGCCGATCAAGTGTTGGTGATGAGCACCGGCGTCATCGGCCGTTACTTGCCGATGGAA
>RFIQ01000339.1 GCA_003695565.1 Planctomycetota bacterium
CCCTGGCCCTCTGGCCTGCTGGCGGCCGCGTTGACGCCACGCAGCGATGGTTGCTCGATTGATTGCCCCGCGAAGCTGTATTGCAGCCCCTAGAATCGGTGCAATCGTCAACCTCGTTGCACCCTCGGCGGCTATCTGCGCAACCCTGGACCTGCCGCTGGTGTGAGCGGCCGGGCACGCCGATCTGAGAGGGTGCGGCCGAGCCGATCCGGATCCTGAATGCTGGCGTAGGGTTCTCTGGGGAATGAATAAAAAACGGCTGATGTTGATCTTCGCAGCGCTGCTGGGCATCGCAGCGTTCGGCGGTGTGTGGAGCATGTTCTCTACCGAGGATCCGACTGAGCGCGAACTGGAGTTCGCCCTCAAGTTTCTGCAAGAGGGGCGGTACGATGTGGCTGGCCGAATGGCCCGCGATCTGGCCTCCGCCGTCGAGCCGGACAGCGATAGTGCCTGGCGTTTCCTGGCGGGCGTGGCGGAGCTGCGACAGGTGGAAGGAGAGTTGGGCACCCCCCGGGCTCGCAAAGCTGTCTTGCGCGCCATCGAGCACTTGGAGAAGGCGCAGGAGATTGGATGGCCGCCCGGCTACCGTGCCGAGGGAAGGTTCTACCTGGGATACTGTTATTACCTGACCAATCGCTGGCAGGATGCCGTCGAGCAGTTGCAAGGGTTGCCCCAGGCCTGGCCCGAAGGACGAAGCCAGGTCTGGCGCCTGTTGGTTCGCGCTTACTTGCGGTTGGATCCGCCGGACCTGGACTCTGCCACCCGTGAGCTGGAAGCCTGGTCGAGCGTTCCCGGGCTGTCACGCGATGAAGAGGCGGAACTCGCCCTGGAGCGGGCCGTGCTGGAGTATACGCGGGGCGATTACCCGGCCGCCGACCGCATCTTGTCCGAGATACCAGTGGGTACGTCCGTGCAGCCCGAAGCCCAATTGTGGCGCGGGCGGTTGCGGCTGGCCCAGGTGACCGAGGGCGCGATTCCACCGACCCAGGTGCAGGCGACACTGGCCGAGGCTGAGGAGATTCTGCGCAAATTGAAGACGTTGCCCTCGACTCCCGAGGCCATTCGCCGACATGCCATGTTCTTGTCCGGACGTTGCATGCGCTTGCAGGGACGGGAGCGCGAGGCGCTGGGGACATTCAGCTCTCTCAGGCAGACCGCTCCGCGATCGGTGGAAGCGGTGGCCGCCGGTGTGGAAGAATCGGAAATCTTGATGCAAACCGATGACTATCCGCAAGTCGTCGATATCCTCCACAGCTTGCTGGTCAATCTGGAGGATATCGGATTGTACGACGACTTCTGGTTGCCGCGCAAGGTACTGAAAAAGCGTTTGATGGATGTTGGACGAGCTCTGCGTGACCGGGGCGACTATGCGCACGCCCTGCAGCACGCTAAGAACCTGGCGATCGCCTTTCCCCTGGGAGACTCATTGCAACTTCAGGCGGAGATCCTGGAGTCATGGGCTCTCGCCATGGAGAATGAACCACCACCGCCGGATACGGAGTCGCAGCACTGGCGCCAGCAGGTGGCCCAGCGCTTCCGCCAGGCGGCCGAAACCTTTGAACGCTGGACGCAGGTCGAGTGGGCAGATCCGAATTACACCGAAAACCTATGGCGGGCCGTGGTGAATTACCAGCGGGCCAACGATATTCCCCGTGCTAATGAATTGTTACGGAAGTACCTCCTTTACGAAGATCGCTCCAAACGCCCACGGGCATTTCTGGCCCTTGGAAAGAACCTGATGAGCCAGGCGAAATGGGAAGAGGCCCTGGTGCCGCTCCAGCGTTGTCTGGTCGACTATCCAGAGCACCCGATCAGCCATGAGGCGCGGCTGTACGCGGCCCGCGCCAAAGTCGAGTTGCGGGAATTGGATGACGCCATCGACCTGCTGGAAGAGAATCTGTACGATCATCAACTCCGGCCGAACAACCTTACGTGGCAGGATAGTTTGTTCGAATTGGGACGCGTGCTGTACCAGTACGGCGATCAGATCCTGTTGGAAATGCGATTGAATCCCGCCATCGACGTGGCTGCCCAGCGCCGTCGATTGCAGCAATGTCAGGAACTGTTCTTGCAGGCGGTGGAGAAACTCAGCGAAGTCGCCTTGAGGTGGAATGAAGGAGCTCGCCACTACCAGGCGCGTTACCTGGTGGCCGATAGCTACCTGCAGGCAGCCGAAACGCCGACCCAACTCCTGCGGTTGGATCCCGACTTGCTGGCTGCCAACAAGCGGAAGTTGCTGCAGAATAGGCGGGAGTTGCTGGATAAAGCGTTGCTCGAATTCGAAAGGCTGGAACGCGATCTGACGTTGAACGTGGACCGATTGGACAACGCCGAGTGGGCCGTGACGCTGCTGCGAAACGTATATTTCGGCCAGGCCGATACGTTGTTCGAGCAGGGGAGATTCGAAGAGGCAGTGGCGGCCTACCAGAACGTCACTGCCCGGTTCATGAACCAGCCCGAGTCGTTGGAAGCGCTGGTACAAATCGCCGCGTGCTATGGCCGTCTTGGTCGCGACGAAGATGCACGCCACGTTCTGGCCACGGCGCGCCAAGTCCTGGCCAGAATCCCCCCCGAGCACGACAACCGTTTCGTGCAAGTCACTCGAGGTTCGCGAGAAGACTGGAAGCGGTTGATCAACCAAATGGGCGGCTGGTACTGAGTTGATCCGGGCGTTGAAACGCCGGGCTACCATCACCCGGCCGCTATGCGGCATTTTCGCGCCGCCTGGTTTTAGTCGAATCCCGACCGCAACTCGTGTTCGGTCGCCGCGTGTTGGCATCGCACGGTTGCGGCCGTTTGGCATCCGTTTGCGTTCGTCTGGTTGGCGCTGTTACGTCAACCTTCATGCCATCACGCAGGTGCCCCTCGACCGCCTACCCTTCGCCCCCTGTCCGCTACCCCTCGCTCTTTGCTCTCTACCCACCGTCCCACATCTTTCGTCTCTGTCCTCGACCCTCCGCCATCCCTCCTCTGTGCTCTCTGTGCACTCTGCGGTTAAACCGATCACCGCTCAGCACCACCTCACCCATCCGACCCGCGCGGCAGCAGAATTATGCGCCGTCTCGACTTGGCACCAGTGCCCGAACGAAGCCCTGAAGTAAGAAGTCCTTACCTGATTTACCGAGCCTCTCTCGCGTTGGCCAACGCCGATGTGGTATAGACCTGCAAACGGAGAGCTGATGGACGAACCAACGCCCTTGGCGAAGGAGATGGAGTGTTATGCCGGAAATCGATCGATCGACCGTGGCGTATACCGACGCTTTGGCAGAGTTGGTGCAGCAGCGATTGGAAATTCTGCAGCAATGGGTCGCGTTGCAGTCGGCTTGGGACGAGGCGCAGGTTGGCCAGCCGGACGGGATGATGAGCTTGTTGGCCAAACGCCAAGCATTGCTGGATGCATTGCTAGCAACAGAGGAGCGACTCGTCCCGTACCGCGAGGATGACCCGGAAACGCGGCGATGGCGATCGCCGGATGCGCGGCGGGCCTGCCGAGAAAAACTAGAAGCTGGGCAACGGTTGTTGCGCAGCATCGTGGACGGTGATCAGCGCTTGATCGAGCGGTTGTCGGCGGCACGCGACGCCGTGGCTGGCCAATTGCAGCAGACCGCCGATGTATCGCACGTGCAGCGCGCCTACAGTGCGTCGGAGGGGTTGGAGCTGGGGACATTGGACATCACCGAATAACGTACCAACAGAGGGCCAAAGATGGCGACAGAAGAGGTTGGGTGGGTGCCTCCTATGAGAGCGACCGGTGGGTAAGGAGGGTTGCGATGTGGAGTTCATGGATCAATGCGACGGCACTGCCGGCGCTGGAACAGACAACCGCTTTCGCCGAGCGGCGGCACTTGTTGCTGGCGGGCAATATGGCGAATCTGGACACGCCGGGATACCAGACTCGCGATCTGTCGGTGGACCAATTCCAGAATGCCCTGAAGCAGGCCCTGGAAAAGCAACCGCAGGACGCAATGCCGGGGTCTGCCGCCTCAGGTCCCATTCCTGAACCGATGGAACGCGTACGGGATGTCAGCAAGCAAGTCCTCTACCACGACGGCAGCGACGTGAGCTTGGAAGAACAGGTCGCCGAGATCTCCAAGAACCAGGC